>NZ_KV824283.1:0-9219 GCF_001816045.1 Kytococcus sp. HMSC28H12 | reverse complement strand
GACCCCGCGCCCCCGCTGGCCCAGCTGGCAGCCGCCGAGGGGCTCGGCACGGCCAGCACCGTCGCCCTGCGCGGTGGGCTGGAGCTCGGGGACGACCCCGCTCGCCCCGACCGTCTGCACACCCGACTGGGCTGGTTCGACCTGGACGAGGACGCCCGCGCGGTGGTGACCGCGCTGCAGGACGGCCCGCACCGCACCGACGCCCTCCCCGCCCCGCTGACTGTGGTGCAGGACCTCGTGCGCCGGGGCCTGGTGGAGGTGCAGCCGTGAGCCCCTCCCCCGCCTTCCGCTGCTCCGACGGCGCCCGCGAGCGCGGCGACACGATGGTGGGCACCGCCCCGCCGGCGCGACGCTGGTTCCTGGTGGAGCAGAACGGTGACTGGGGCCGTAGCGCTTGGGAGGGCCTCGACTGCTACGACCGCGCCAAGGAGGAGCTCCGAGCCCGCCTGGAGTCCGCCGGCGCCCGCCTGATGCTGATCCGCCGCCCGGGGGCACGCCCCGAGCCCGGTCACCCCACGCGCCGGTTCTGCTTGGTGGACACCGACCGCCCGCGCCCCCTGCTCTGGGGGACTGCGCACAGCGACGGTGACCTGGTGCGGGCCGTGGAGTCGTTCGGCACCTGGCCCGATGCGGAGGCGACCGTGCCGCAGGCCGGCGAACCCGGCATCGTCATGGTCTGCACGCACGGGCTGAAGGACGTGTGCTGCGCGATCCGCGGCCGGCCGGTGGCCGCTGCGCTGGCCGAGGAGTGGCCCGAGGCGGTGTGGGAGTGCACCCACACCGGCGGCGACCGGTTCGCCGCCAACGTGGTGCTGTTGCCCGACGGGGCGATCTACGGCGGCAGCGACCCCGCATCGGCCACCGCCGACCTGCGCGCCCACCTCGCCAGCGCCGTGGACCCCACCCGCCTGCGGGGCCGCTGTGGGCTGACCCCGCCCGCCCAGGCGGCCGTCGCCGCATCGATGCGGGAACTCGGCCCGATGGGGTGGGGCGAGGTGGTCGTGACCGGCCAGTCGGGCAGCGAGGAGGCCTGGCAGGTGGATCTGGTGGTGCGTGGTGAGCCCGTGCAGGTCACCGGCCACACCGTGACCACCGAGCCGCACCAGCTGACCTGTCGCGCTGCCGGTCCTGCCCCGATGCGCCTGCCGGTGGTCAAGGACGTCCGCGCCAGCTGAGGACACCCACGGCGCCGGTCAGGCCCGAGCCACCCGTCCCGACCCGTCACCCCCGAGAGCCAGGAGGACACGATGCCGAAGACCGGCAAGGACGACCACGCGAAGGGCAGCGAGATCCCCGACACCTTGGAGCGCTCTGACCAGAAGGCCCAGGACACCTTCGCCAAGGCCTACGACTCCGCGGTGGAGCAGTACGACGACGAGTCCCGCGCCGCCCGGACGGCCTGGGCCGCGGTGAAGCAGACCCACGAGAAGGTCGGCGACCACTGGGAGCCCAAGCCCGAGAACGGCCCCTCGGACGAGGCCTCCGAGGAGGGCGGCCCGGACCCGCAGGGCGACACCGCCGGCGGTGTGGACGCCAACGCCTCCAAGGAGCACCTCTACGAGCTGGCCCAGGAGCTGGACGTCGAGGGCCGGTCCGACATGACCAAGGACGAGCTGGTCGAGGCACTGCAGAAGGCCAGCGAGCGCGAGACCCGCAAGGCCCGCGAGGACTGACGGGGTGCCCCCCCGAGCCCCGCCGGACGGCCTGCGGGCGCTCAGCCTTGGCCGACCGCCCGCAGGCGCTGCGCATGGGTCTGCAGGCCCGCGCCCATCTGCACCGCCCCCAGGGCCCCGGCCAGGCCGAACCCCTCGCCCATGTTGGCGTAGACGGCCTCCCGCGAGCCCGGTCCGGCCACGTAGGTCTCGTGCCACACGCCCACGTCGCCGTCCTGGGCCAGGGCGCGGAACCGACGCCACGGCTCCAGGTGCGGCCCCTCGGCGTCCGCCGCGAAGCGCTGCAGGTGCTCCGGGCTGCGCCAGTAGCTCAGCAGGATCGTGGTGCGGCCGAACCACTGGTGGTGTCCCAACATCCCGGCCTCGGGCGTGCTCGACAGGTACCTCAGCATGCGCGGCATGGCCATCACCACGGGCCCCCATCGGCGCACCTGCAGCGGGCTGTTGACGCGCATGCCGATGAGGAAGACCGTGACCTCCCCCTCGGGCGATGCGGTGTAGCGCGTGAACCTCGTGGACATGACCCACCCTTTTCATGACGCCGTTTTGTAACACCGTTAGTGAACCACCTCGCGGGTAGGCTCGTCCAGTGGCCAGACCCCGTGTGCACGACGACGCGCTCCGCGACCGCCTCGTGGCGGCAGCCGCGCGCACCCTCACCGAGGAGGGCTCGGCCGCGCTCTCCCTGCGACGCCTGGCCACCCGGTGCGGCACCTCCACCGCTGCCGTCTACACCCTCTTCGGAGGGAAGGACGAGCTCCTCGAGGCCGTGCGCGAGGCCGCCGTCAGCAGCTTCAGCGCGGCCCAGCACGCCATCGGCACCACCGACGACCCCGAGGCGGACCTGCGACGCCTGGGCCACGCCTACCGCGACTGGGCCCTGGGGCACCCCGACCTCTACGCGGTGATGTTCGACGCGCCGCCGCAGGGCGCCAGCCCGGCGGGGTCGTGGCTGGAGTTCGAGGGCATCGCCCCCCTCGTGGAGGCCGTGCGGCGTGTCCTGCCCACGTCACGCGCGGCCGAGCTGCCGGCCGCCGTCCTCAGCCTGTGGGCCGGGGTGCACGGGTACGTGGCCCTGGAGCTCGGGTCGTGCGCCGGACTCCCCGCCAAGGCCCGCGAGACCGCGTTCTCCCGGCAGCTCGACATCCTGCAGGCCGCCTGGGGCAGCAGCTCCTCGGCGGCCTGAGAGGTCCCCGCACAGCACGGGCAACGGACGATCCACTTCAGTCGGGCAGGTCGATCCCGGTGTGCCGGAGCCAGGCCAGCACGGCCTGCACGCGCCGGTGGTGGTCCCCCTCGCTGAGTCCGAGCTTCGCGAACAACCGCTGCGTGTGCTTCTCCACCGCCCCCTCGGTGACCACCAGCTCCTCGGCGATGCCGGCATTCGTGCGCCCGGCAGCCATGAGCTCGAGCACGTCCCGCTCCCGCGGGGTCAGGGTGGCTACCGGGTCGGCGACGGGCCGACGCCCGAGCAGCTGGCGGACGACGTCCGGGTCGAGCACCGTCCCCCCGGCAGCCACCTGCTGCAGGGACTCACCGAGCATCCGCAGGTCGGCCACGCGGTCCTTCAGCAGGTAGCCGATGCCGGAGGCGTCCTCGGCGAGCAGCTCGTCCACGTACCCGGCCACCACGTACTGGCTGAGGACGAGCACGCGCGCCGAGTGGTCGGCCCGCCGCACGGCGAGCGTGGCGCGCAACCCCTCATCGGTGTGGGTGGGCGGCATGCGCACGTCGACGATGCCGAGGTCGGGCCGGTGCTCGGCCATCGCGGCGACGAAGGCGTCACCGTCGCCGACGGCGGCCACCACCTGGTGGCCGGCGTCGGCGAGGATGAGCTGCAACCCCTCCCGTAGGAGGACCGAGTCGTCGGCCACGACGACCCGCAGCGACGGGGACGTGCTCACGGCAGGGGCACCTCCGCGGTGATCCGGGTGGGGCCGCCGACCGGAGAGTCGACGGTGAGTCGACCGTAGACCCCCTCCAGGCGCTGGGCCAGCCCGGCCAGACCATGGCCCGATGCGGGGTCCGCGCCGCCCCGTCCGTCGTCGGCCACCGTGAGCCCGGCCCACCCGTCACGCTGGCCGATGCTCACGCGCACGTGCTGGGCGTCGGCGTGCTTGGCCGCGTTGGCCAGGGCCTCGCTGGCGGCGTAGTAGAGGGCGGTCTCGAGGTGCTCGGGCAGGCGGCGCCCCAGCCTGCCAGTCACCGCGACCGGCAGGGGGTGGCTGGCGGCGCGCTCCCGGACGGCCTCGACCAGGCCGCGGTCGACGAGCACCGGCGGGGCGATGCCGCGCGACAGCTGGCGCAGCTCCCCGAGGGTGTCCCGGGTCAGACGGCTCGCGTCGTCCAGCATCCGGCCTGCACGCTGCGGGTCGGCGTCCACGGCCGCTCGGGCCCGGGCGAGGTCCATCTGCAGCCGCACGAGCTGCTGCTGAGGGCCGTCGTGCAGGTCGCGCTCCAGCCGCTGCAGACCGCTGAGCTCGGCCTGCTGCGAGGCCCGGTGGGCCCGACGGGAGGCAGCAAGGTTGTCCTGGGTGGCCCGGCCGGAGAGCAGAACGGCGGCCGCGTGGCCCTGGACCGGGGCGATCCAGCGGCAGACGGCCCACAGGAGCAGCGCACCCGCAGCGCCAAGGCCCAGGTTGACCAGGAGGTCCGGCCAGAAGCCTCCGGTCCCGAAGAGGTCCTCGGCGGAGGACCGGTACCCGTCCAGCCTGCGGAGGAACGGGAGCCACAGCGGCGCGGTGACACCGGACAGCGCCAGGCCGCCGGACGTCACCACCAGGGTGAAGGTCAGCAGGGAGGCCAGGAACCCGACCAGGGCCCAGACGACGTCGAGCCAGAGCTGGGGGTGCAGGACGTGCTCGCGGAGGTCGCGGGCGTCCCGCAGCGGGGCGGGGTACGGGGGCTCCTCGGTACGGATCCCGAGGAGACCACCCAGCGCCCCGCGCTCCACGCGGGCCAGGGCGCGCAGGGCCATCCCGGTCCCCGGCAGGAGGAGAGGCGCCAGGAGGATGCTGAGGCTCCCGCTCACCCCGATGGCGGCCACGCAGAAGGCGGCGACGGTGAGGGGCAGGTCGAGCAGGAGGTAGAGCGCGCTACGGGCCGTGCGGGAGAGCTCGCGGCGCAGCGGGCCGGTCGTGTGCAGATCATCTACAGCCGTTCCCGCCACGGCCATCGGATCGGTGGGGTTCAGGTGGGCTGGTGCGGTGCGTCCGTTCATGTCTCCACCCTCGTGATCTCCGGCGTCGAGCGACATCCTGCCAGCCGGCCGGATCGCTGTCGGGCTGGCCCGACGGCGACCCGGCGGGCCCGGTCCACGGTCTGTCTGCGACACTCCGCGCGTGACCAGCCCGGAGCCCACGTCCTCGACCCCGGACCAGACCACGGGCCCTGAGGGCGCCGGGCCGCGCGAGATCCTCGCGCTGGCGGTGCCGGCGTTCTTCGCCCTCATCGCCGAACCGCTGTTCCTGCTGCTGGACACCGCCATGGTGGGACGCGTCTCCACCGAGGCGCTGGCCGGCATGGGCGTGGCCACGGCCGCGCTGGGCACGGCGGTGGGTGTGTTCGTCTTCCTGGCCTACGGCACCACGGCCGTGGTCTCGCGGCGGATGGGGGCCGGCAACACGCGTGGCGCCCTGGCCGCCGGCGTGGACGGCGTGTGGCTGGCGCTGCTGCTCGGCGGTGTGACGGCGGCACTCACCGCGGCGCTCGCCGCGCCGCTGGCGGGCCTCTTCGGGGCGTCCGGCCCGGCCACGGGACAGGCCGCCACCTACCTGCGCATCTCGGCCCTCGGCATCCCACCGATGCTGGTGGTGCTGGCGGTCACGGGGGTGCTGCGCGGCCTGCAGGACACCCGCTCGCCGCTCGTGGCGGCCACGCTCGGCTTCGCGGCCAACGCGGCGCTCAACGCCTGGCTGATCTTCGGCATGGGCTGGGGCATCGCCGGGGCGGCCACCGGCACCGTCATCGCGCAGACGGGCATGGCGGCCGGCCTGCTGTGGCTCCTCGGCCGGCACGTGCGGCGCCATGCCGCGCCCACCGCGTTCACGCCGGCCGGGGTGCTCACCGCGGCCCTCGGCGGGGTCCCGCTGCTGGTGCGCACCCTGGCGCTGCGCGGGGTCATCCTGCTCACCACGTGGCTCGCGGCCGGGCTGGGCGACGTGCCCCTGGCGGCCCACCAGGTGGCCATGACCGTCTGGGGATTCCTGGCCTTTGCCCTGGACGCGCTGGCCATCGCCGCCCAGGCGCTCACCGGCAAGGCGCTGGGCGCCGGGGACACCAGGGGTACCCGCGCCATGACCCGTCTGATGACCTGGTGGGGCGTGTGGTTCGGCGTGGTCACCGGGGTGCTGCTGGTGGCGCTGGCGGGCGTGCTGCCGGCACTGTTCACCGACGACCCGGCCGTTCAGGAGGCGCTGTCAGCCGGGTTGCTGGTGGCCGGGCTGGTGCAGCCCGTGGCGGGGGTGGTGTTCGTGCTCGACGGGGTGCTCATCGGCGCCGGCGACGCCCGCTGGCTGGCGTGGGCACAGACCGCGGTGCTGGTGGCCTACATGCCCGTGGTGTGGCTGGTGCGCGAGGCCGTGCCCGCCGGCACCTCGGCCCCCTCGGCCATGGTCTGGCTCTGGTGCGCCTTCGCCGCCTTCATGGTCCTGCGTGGGGCGGCCCTGGTGTGGCGTGCTCGCGGCACGGCGTGGATGGTCACCGGAGAGTAGCCGCGGCCGGGTGCGGGGCAGGTGCGATGCTGGAGGGACCACCCGGTCCCCGACACCCGAGGACGCCCATGGCCACGTTCGTCCGCCGTCACCCACTGGTCTCCTTCGTCGCGCTGGCCTACCTCAGCTCGTGGCTGATCTGGAGCCCTTGGTGGCTGTCGGCCAGTGGCCTGGACGTCCTGCCATGGCAGCCCACGCTGAGTCAGGTCGCCGGCATCAACCAGCTGGGCATGTTCGCCGGGCCCTTCGCGGCCGCGCTGCTGGTGACCTGGGCGGCCGAGGGACGGTCCGCCGTGGGTCGCCTCCTCGGGCGACTTCTCCAGTGGCGCGCGCACCCCGGCTGGTACCTGGTGGCGCTCGCGGCGATCCCGGTGGCCACGGCCGTGGGCTATTTCCTCACCCCCGCGGACGGCCTCCAGGCCCCCGGCGGAACGGCCGCCACGCTCACGCTGCTGGCCAGCAGCTTCGTGGTCTACCTGATGGGCGGACCGCTGCAGGAGGAGATCGGCTGGCGGGGCGTGGCCCTCCCCCGCCTCCAGTCACGGCTCGCCCCTCTACCGAGTGCGCTGGTGCTGGGCGTCATCCACTGCCTGTGGCACGCCCCGCTCTTCCTCACCACCGAGTGGGACACCGCCCGACACGAGCCCAGCCAGCTCCTGGCCTACCTGCTGCTGGTGGTGAGCCTGTCAGTGGTGCTGTGCTGGGTGCACGACGGCTCCGGAGGCTCCCTCCTGCTGGCGGTACTGGGGCACAACGCCCTCAACTGGGCGCTCCTGGTGGCGGGCACGCTCACCGGTCGGGAGGTCGAGAGCACCTGGCCGGCCGCTCTGGGCCTGGGGGTGCTGGCGCTGTTCGTCGCCTTGGGGACCCACGGCCGCCTCGGACACACGGAGCGCACCCGCAGCACCAGCAGTACCGAGCGCCGGGGCGGCGCCACCGCCCGACTCAGCCCTCGGCGCGGTGCTCCCGCGGCACCCACCGGGCGAACGCCGCCGAGGCGCCGAACCCGAACCCGGCGGCCGTGAGCACCGCGGTCGTCAGACCCGCCACCGCCGTGACCCCCGACAGGACCACCGGACCGGTGGCCGCCCCCGCATCGGCCAGGGTGCGAAACACCGCGAGGAAGGACGGCCTACCCACCCGCGGTGCCACGTCGCCCGACAGGGTCATGACGATGCCGGACCCCAACCCGTTGCCCAGGCCGATGACGACCGCGGCCAGGGCCAGGGGCGCCGCCGAGTCAGCGAATGCCACCAGTGCGATGCCCAGGCCCAGGATCGCCATGGACGGGATGGCGTTGGCCCGCCGGGAGACCCGGTCCATGAGCACACCGGCCGGGTAGAACACCAGCGTCTCCAGCAGGCCGGCCAGGCCCACCACCAGCGCGATGACCGAGTCATCCACCCCGATGTGGTGCCCCCACAACGGCATCACCACCGTCCGCGAGCTCCGGGCCGCAGCGCACAGCACCACCCCGAACCCGAGGGTGACGAAGAGCCTCCAGTGCGCCCGCACCACACCCCGCAGCGGTGGGGGTCGGGTGTCGCTGGAGTGGGACTCCCCCGGCAGGGCCGGCAGGCGCAGGGTGAGCCCCACCAGGGCCAGCACCAGCACCAGAGACAGCCCCACCGGCCCGCGGATGCCCACGGCCCAGATGGTCCCGGCGCCCAGCACCGGGCCGACGAAGAACCCGATGCGGGCCATGCCTCCCAGCGTGGACATGGCCCGGGCCAGCATCTGCCGCGGGAACGCCGAGGTGAGGTAGCTCTGCCGCGCCAGCATGAACACGCTGCTGGAGACCCCCAGGAGGGCGACGCCCAGGGTCAGGAGCACCAGCGATGACGTGGTCAGCACCACCGCCAGCGACACCACCGCCAGCCCTGCGGCCGCCGTCATGGCACGCCGCTCACCGACCCGTTCGGTCGCCAGGCCGGCGGGGATGCCCACCAACATGGCCGCGACCCCCTGCACGGAGACCACCAGCGCCGCCTGTCCGGCCGGCGCACCCAGCCGCAGCGCGATGAGGGGGATCACCGGCTGCACGGCGGCGAACGCCACCGACCAGAGCACCATCGGCCCGTAGGCCGAGACCGCGAGCTGCCCGAGGGTGGGGCCTCCGTCGGTGACCGGGGTGTCCCAGCGTGTCCTCACCCGGTCCCCCGTCGCGCGTGGCCCGGGGAGGCGTCGCCCCATCGCTGCGCGAGGAGCCGGGCGGGCGCCACGTTGGTGGGCAGCCACGGGTGGGCGGCCACCTCGCGCCAGGCCAGCCAACGCACCGCGTCGTGGGAGGGATCCGGCGCCGATGCGGGGTCCGGCACCACACGCCCGGCCGCGTCGCGCGGCAGATCGCCCACCCCCTCGGGGCCGGCGCCGGCCACGCCGGTGACGACCGCGAGGAACAGGCGCAGCTCGAGCCGGTCGTTGATGGGCCAGGCCCCGCCCGCCGGGGGCACCAGCTCGTCGCCCAGGCGCACCTCGATGCCGAGCTCCTCGGCCAGCTGGCGGCGCAGGGCCTGCCCGGGCGCCTCCCCCGCATCGACCTTGCCGCCGGGGAACTCCCACAGCGGCACCTCGCCGGTGGCACCGGGGATGGGGGCCAGGTCGCGCTCCGCCGCCCGGTGGGCCGCGAGCACGGCGGTGGGGTGCGCGAGGTCGTCCACGATCACCGCACCCACCACCAGTCGCATGGCCGCAGGCTAGCCCGCCGAGGACGGGGCCCCGCCAGCCTCCACCTCCGCGGCCGCATCCGCACCCGCAGCCCCACCCCCCCGTTGAGTCGTCGTTCCTCGGGGTCGACTGGCCCGTTTCACCCCCGGAAGCGACGACTCAACGGG
>NZ_KV824282.1:0-12994 GCF_001816045.1 Kytococcus sp. HMSC28H12 | reverse complement strand
CACGCCGGGCGGCGAGGCGCTGCGCCCCCGCGTGCTCACGGGGCCGGACGCCGCCACCGAGCTGGCCGCCGAGCCCGTGGACGTGGTGCTCAACGGCATCACCGGGTCCATCGGCCTGCGTCCCACCCTCGCGGCGCTCGAGGCCGGCAGCACCCTGGCGCTGGCCAACAAGGAGTCGCTCATCGTGGGCGGGCCGCTCGTGGAGGCCGCACGCCGACGCCCCGACCAGATCGTGCCCGTGGACTCCGAGCACGCCGCCATCGCCCAGTGCCTGGCCTCCGGGCGCGCCCAGGAGGTGCGCCGGCTGGTCGTGACGGCCTCCGGCGGCCCCTTCCGCGGCCGCACCCGCGCCGAGCTCGAGGGCGTGACGCCCGCCGAGGCCCTGGCCCACCCGAACTTCGCCATGGGTCACGTCATCACCACCAACTCGGCCACGCTGGTCAACAAGGGCCTGGAGGTCATCGAGGCCCACCTGCTCTTCGGGGTGCCCTACGAGCGCATCCAGGTGGTGGTGCACCCGCAGCAGCAGATCCACTCGATGGTGGAGTTCCACGACGGCTCCACCATCGCCCAGATCGGGCCTCCGCGGATGCTCGTGCCCATCGCGCTGGGGCTGAGCTGGCCGGAGCGGCTCACCGACGTGGACGAGCCCACGGACTGGACCACCCCCATGCAGTGGGACTTCGCCCCGCTCGATGCCGAGGCCTTCCCGGCGGTGGACCTCGCCGTGCACGTGGGTCGCCTCGGCGGCACGGCCCCGGCGGTCTACAACGCGGCCAACGAGGAGTGCGTGGAGGCCTTCCACGACGGCCGGCTGCCGTTCACCGGCATCGTGGACACCGTCGCGCAGGTGGTGGAGCAGCTGGGTGCCGGGGGAGAGGAGTCGCTCACCCTGGACGACGTGCTGGCCGCCGAGGACCGCGCCCGCGAGGCCGCCCACCGCGCCATCGAGGGGCACGCGGCGTGATGCTCTACCTGCTGGGCGTGCTGGTGGTCTTCCTGGGCATCTGCGCCTCCATCGCCCTGCACGAGGTGGGCCACCTGCTGCCGGCCAAGGCCTCGCGGGTGCGGGTCACGCAGTACATGGTCGGCTTCGGCCCCACCCTGTGGTCCACCCGCCGGGGGGAGACCGAGTACGGCGTCAAGGCAATCCCGTTGGGCGGGTACATCCGCATGATCGGCATGCTGCCGCCGCGCCGTGAGGACCCGGCCGGCACGGTCCGCCGCAGCTCCACCGGCCTGCTCGACCAGGTCTCCGAGGACGCGCGCGCCGCGGCCCTGGAGGAGGTGCGCCCCGAGGACGCCGACCGCGTCTTCTACAAGCTGCCGGTCTGGCGCAAGGTCATGATCATGCTCGGCGGGCCGCTGGTGAACCTGCTCATCGCCGTGGTGCTGCTCACGGGGCTGCTGACCCTGCACGGCACGGCCCAGCCGACCACGACCGTCAAGGCCGTGGTGGAGTGCGTGACCGACGACCCGCAGGCCACGCAGTGCGGTCCGGGGGACGACCCGAGTCCCGCCGCCGCGGCCGGGCTCCGGCCGGGTGACCACATCGTGGAGGTGGCCGGTGCGCCGGTGGACTCCTGGCAGCAGGTCACCGACGCCATCCGCAGCGGGGGCGACCATCCCCTGCCGCTGGTGGTGGAGCGCGACGGAGAGCGGGTCGAGCTCACCGCCCACCCGGTGCTGCGCGAGCGGCCGAAGGTGGTCGACGGCGAGGTCGTCGAGCGCGACGGCCAGCCGGTCACCGAGGAGGTCGGCTACCTGGGCGCCTCCCCGGCGCACGAGATGGTGCGCCAGCCGCTCTCGGCGGTGCCCCCGGCGGTCGGCGACGGGCTGTGGCGCACCGCCTCGGTGGTGTTCACCATCCCGGCGCGCCTGTGGGACGTGGGCCAGACCGTGCTGGGTCTGGAGGAGCGCGACCCCAACGGTCCGATGTCGGTGGTCGGCGTGGGTCGCGTGGCCGGGGAGGTGACCTCGAGCCAGGAGCTCGGCCTCGACTGGGGTGAGCGCGTGGCCTTCTGGGGCAGCCTGCTGGCCGGTCTCAACCTGGCCCTGTTCGTGTTCAACCTCGTGCCGCTGCTGCCCCTGGACGGTGGGCACGTGGCCGGCGCGCTGTGGGAGGGGACCCGACGCGCGTGGGCCCGCCTGCGCGGACTGCCGGACCCCGGGTACGTCGACGTGGCCCGCATGATGCCGCTGGCCACCGGCATGGCCGTGGTGCTGCTGGGCATGTCCCTGCTGCTGATCTACGCCGACATCGTGGCGCCGGTGAGCCTCGGCTGAGCCGCTTGCGATACTGGGGGCATGACCGATCTGGGAATGCCCGCGCCCGCCCCGCAGACCGTCGCCCCGCGCCGCAGGAGCCGCAAGATCAAGGTCGGTGACCTGTTCGTCGGCGGCGACGCCCCGGTGAGCGTGCAGACCATGACCACCACCAAGACGGCGGACGTCAACGGCACGCTGCAGCAGATCGCCGAGCTGACGGCCGCCGGCTGCGACATCGTGCGCGTGGCCTGCCCCACCCAGGACGATGCCGACGCACTGCCGGCCATCGCGGCCAAGAGCCAGATCCCGGTCATCGCCGACATCCACTTCCAGCCCAAGTACGTCTTCGCCGCCATCGACGCCGGGTGCGCGGCGGTGCGCGTGAACCCGGGCAACATCAAGAAGTTCGACGACCAGGTGGGCGCCATCGCGAGGGCCGCCAAGGACGCCGGGGTGTCCCTGCGCATCGGCGTGAACGCGGGCTCGCTGGACAAGCGACTCTACGAGAAGTACGGCGCCCCCACCCCGGAGGCTCTCGTGGAGTCGGCCGTGTGGGAGGCCTCTCTGTTCGAGGAGCACGACTTCCACGACTTCAAGATCTCGGTCAAGCACAACGACCCGGTGGTCATGATCCGCGCCTACGAGATGCTCGCCGAGCAGGGCGACTGGCCGCTGCACCTGGGCGTCACCGAGGCCGGGCCGGCCTTCCAGGGCACCATCAAGTCCGCCACGGCGTTCGGCGCGCTGCTGGCCAAGGGCATCGGCGACACCATCCGCGTGAGCCTCTCGGCCCCGCCGGTGGAGGAGGTCAAGGTCGGCACGCAGATCCTGCAGGCGCTCAACCTGCGCCCCCGCAAGCTGGAGATCGTCTCCTGCCCGTCGTGCGGCCGCGCCCAGGTGGACGTCTACAAGCTGGCCGATGAGGTGACCGCCGGCCTGGAGGGCATGACCGTCCCGCTGCGCGTGGCCGTCATGGGCTGCGTCGTCAACGGCCCCGGTGAGGCCCGCGAGGCCGACCTCGGCGTGGCCAGCGGCAACGGCAAGGGCCAGATCTTCGTCAAGGGTGAGGTCATCAAGACTGTCCCGGAGAGCCAGATCGTGGAGACCCTCATCGAAGAGGCGATGCGGATCGCCGAGGAGATGGGCGAGCCCGTTGACGGCGAGGGGACCGGCCCGGTCGTCACCGCCAAGGGCTGAGCAGCGGGGACCGGATGGCCAGGCAGAGGATTCCTGTGCCGGAGCTCGTCATCGGGCTGTTCGCCCTGGTCGCGTTGTCGACCATCGCGGACGGTGGCGGCTCGCCGGTGTACCTGACAGTGGCCGCCCTGTCCATCCCGTCGATGCCCGTCGCAGCCGTCCTGGTCACCGTGGCCACCACCGCCTACGTCGTGACCTACGCCAGGACGCGCCGCGGGGTCGACGCCTGAGGAGCGCACGTCGGGGGCCCGGGCACGTCACGTCCCCGGGCCCCCGACGTGCGTGGTCCGCTCGCCTCAGAAGAGGTTGACGGCCAGGTTGAGCAGGACCGTCAGCGCGACCGAGGCGATGACGGAGAACAGGATCATGGCCAGGCAGCCGGGGCCGCCGCCGAGGGGGCGGACGTCGGTGTTGCCGATGCGCATGCCTCGAGGCTAGTGGGGGAGTGGCGCCGCCGCAGGTCGTGCCGGCGCACGGGGGCCGGCTGCGGGAGGTCACGGGCCGGTTGACGATCGGGCGTCCCCCTCGACGCTGCGGGGTGGCCGTGCCCACAATCGACGCGGAGCCGCGGGGCGTCCGTGACTCGGCGATGGCCGGCACGACCGGCGCGGCCGGCGGAGAGGCGGACGACCATGAGTCTGCACCTCCCGACCCCCGGATCCGGGTCCTATGCCGACGTCCACCGACGCAGCCTGGAGGACCCCGAGGGATTCTGGCTCGAGGCGGCCGGCGCCATCGACTGGGTGAAGCGCCCCACCCGGGCCCTGGACGACGCCGACGCACCGCTCTACCGGTGGTT
The DNA here is from genome assembly GCF_001816045.1 of Kytococcus sp. HMSC28H12. Classification (NCBI taxonomy): domain Bacteria; kingdom Bacillati; phylum Actinomycetota; class Actinomycetes; order Micrococcales; family Kytococcaceae; genus Kytococcus; species Kytococcus sp. HMSC28H12. The sequence goes on along the minus strand of NZ_KV824282.1, from coordinate 8,730 downwards.
CCCCGACGGAGAGCTCAAGGTGTGCTTCAACGTGCTGGACCGTCACGTCATCCACGGCCGCGGAGAGCAGGCGGCGCTCGTGTACGACTCCCCGGTCACCGGCACGCAGCGGACGTACACCTACGCGAGCTGCTCGACGAGGTGGTCCGCTGCGCCAGTGGGTTGCGGGACCTGGGCGTCGGCAAGGGCGACACCGTCGTCATCTACCTGCCGATGGTGCCGCAGGCGGTCGTGGCGATGCTGGCGTGCGCCCGGCTGGGAGCCATCTGCCTGCGGATGCCGATGCCGCCGGGCACGCTGCCCACGCTGTGGGGCGACGACGAGCGCTACGTCTCCAGCTACCTCTCGGCCCACCCGGGCACCACCTCACCGGTGACGGCGGGATGGTGGACGGCGACGGCTACGTGCACGTCCTGGGCCGCACCGACGACGTGCTGAACGTGGCCGGGCACCGTCTCTCGAGCGGCTCGCTGGAGCAGGCGATCGCGGGGCACCCCTCGGTGGCCGAGTGCGCGGTCATGGGCGTGGCCGACCAGCTCAAGGGCCAGGTGCCGCGTGCCCTGGTGGTGCTCAAGGACGGTGTGGAGCTCGACGACGCCGGGCGGGAGGCCCTGGCGGCCGAGGTGGTGCAGCGGGTCCGCGACGACGTGGGGGTGGTGGCCGCACTCAAGGAGGTGGACGTGGTGGAGGCCCTGCGGGAGGTGCCGCTGCGCCGCTGAGGCGCGAGCCCGGCCGCCCGCCCGCACCGGCAGGGCAGCGCCTAGGCTGTCCCCCATGGAGCAGACGCACGCAGCCGCCCTCGACAAGGCCACCATCGTCAACGATGCCGTCCTGTGGTCGCGCATCATCCAGCGCCACTTCGACGAGTTCCTGGACCAGGAGGTCGGCCCCGACGCGCAGATGGGCGCCGACCTGGAGGGTGGCCGCATCCAGTGGGCCTCCGAGACCGCCGACGTCACCGGCGACGTGCACCTCATCGCCTCGGTGGCGCCCGGCCCCAAGTCGCTGCTCTGGGCCTGGGCCAACGAGATGTTCGCCGAGACCGAGGTGGCCGCCCTGTCCCACCGGGTGCGGGAGTTCGGCGAGGCGCACGGCGTGACGGACCTGTCCGAGGCCGAGGTGCCGCTGGACACCGAGGGCCGTGAGCTCGAGGCCGCCGTGGTCGCCGCCGCCCACGAGGCCGGCATGGTGGCCGCCAAGGTCACCGGCACCCACCCCTACTACGTGTCCGACGCGGGCAACGGCACCTGGGTGGTCGTGCTCGTCTCGGGCCTGCAGATGCCCGCCCCCGCGCTGGCCGTGCTGCCCGGTGTCCTGGGTGAGGTGCTGGAGTCCGGCGTGCTGACCGACCACCGTCGCGCGTTGTACCACCTGGGCCTCGACGGCCCGTGGCCCGCCACCTGGTCGGCCGACGGCTCCCGCGTGCGCTTCGACGACGGCGAGGGCCGGGTGGAGGTCGAGCTCGACGAGCAGGGACGGATCGTCCGGGTCAGTGGCGATCTGGCCTGACGCCTGGACCCCGCGCCGCTCCGTGCGGCGCCCGTCCGCCCACGTGGCGGTGCTGGGGCCGCAGCACGCCCCGCAGGTCATGGACCTGTGCGCCGCGGACCCGGCCGCCACGGTCTTTGTCGCCTCGCGCGTCCGCGAGGGCGTGCTGCAGGTCCGGGGCCACGTGCTGGGCTGGCTGGTGGGCGGCCGCCTGCGCGCGATGGTGCTGTGCGGCGCCAACGTCGTGCCGGTGGGGGTGGACGAGGAGTCCGTGGGGCCGCTCGCCGAGCACGTGGAGTCCCGCCGGGCGCTCTCCAGCTCGGTGTTCGGCACGGCCACCGAGGTGGGTCTGCTCTGGGACCGCCTGCGTCCGCTGTGGGGGCCGGCGCGCGACGAGCGCATGGACCAGTGGTCGATGGTGACCTCCACCCGCCCCTCCTCGCTGGGCGTGCAGGCCGACCCCCGGGTGCGCCCGGCCCGTCCCCACGAGGTGGACCTGCTCTACCCGGCCGGTGCGGCGATGTTCACCGAGGAGATCGGCTACGCGCCCTACCAGGGATCTCCCGCGCGGTACCGGGCCGGGTTCGTCCAGCTCGTGGCGCAGGGGCGTTCCTTCGTCGTGATCGAGGACGGCCGGGTGGTGTTCAAGGCCGATGTCGGGTCGGTGGCCCTCGGGGTGGCCCAGGTGCAGGGTGTCTGGACGCACCCGGACCTGCGGGGACGTGGCCTGGCCACCGGGGCGATGGCGGGTGTGGTGGAGCACCTGCTCACCCACGGTCTGCCCGGCACGACCCCCGGTGCGCCGCCGGAGCCGGTGGGCACGGTGCACCTCTACGTCAACGACTACAACGTCGGAGCCCGCAGGGTCTACGAGCGCATCGGCATGCGCCGGGTGGGGACCTTCGCCACCGTGATCCTCTGACTCCGGCGGCAGGTAACCTCGTGCCCACCCGGCGCCCGGCCGGGCGACCCGTACCACCCACGAGAGGCTGAGCCGATGGCACTGCGCATGTCCACCCTTTTCCTGCGGACCCTGCGCGAGGACCCGGCCGATGCCGAGCTGCCGGGCCACCGCCTGCTCGTGCGCGCCGGCTACGTGCGCCGAGCCGCCCCGGGCGTCTACACCTGGCTGCCGCTGGGCCTCAAGGTGTTGGAGAAGGTCAAGGGCATCGTCCGCGAGGAGATGGAGGCCATCGGCGACCAGGAGCTCGCCTTCCCCTCGCTGCTGCCGCGGGAGCCCTACGAGGCCACCAACCGGTGGGAGGAGTACGGCGACAACCTGTTCCGCCTCACCGACCGCAAGGGCGCGGACATGCTGCTGGGCCCCACCCACGAGGAGATGTTCACCCTCGCGGTGAAGGACCTCTACACCTCCTACAAGGACCTGCCGGTCAGCCTCTTCCAGATGCTGCCCAAGTACCGCGACGAGGCCCGTCCGCGCGCCGGCGTGCTGCGCGGCCGCGAGTTCGTCATGAAGGACGCCTACTCCTTCGACGTCGACGAGGCCGGGCTGCAGCGCTCCTACGAGAAGCACCGCGAGGCCTACGTGCGGGTCTTCGACCGCCTCGGCTTCGACTACGTGGCCGTGCACGCCGACTCCGGCGCGATGGGTGGCTCGGCCAGCGAGGAGTTCCTCGCGGTCATGGACTCCGGTGAGGACACCTTCGTCCGCGACGCCTCCGGTTACGCCGCCAACGTCGAGGCCGTGCGCATGCCGGTCGTGCCGGTGCCCAGCGACGAGGCCGCCCGCACCGAGCTGTGGGGCCACCTGCCGGCCGCCCACGTGGAGCCCACCCCGGACACGCCCACCATCGAGACGCTCGTGGACGCGGCCAACGCCTCCCACCCGCGCACCGACGGCCGCGCGTGGACGGCTGCCGACACGCTCAAGAACGTCGTGGTCATGCTCGTGCACCCCGACGGCACCCGCGAGCCGCTGGCGATCGGCCTGCCCGGTGACCGCGAGGTGGACGCCAAGCGCTTGGAGGCCCAGGTGTCCCCGGCCGAGGTGGAGCCCTTCGAGGCCGCCGACTTCGAGCAGTACCCCGCCCTGGCCAAGGGCTACATCGGCCCCGGTGTGCTCGGCGAGGAGAGGGCCACCGGCATCCGCTACCTGCTCGACCCGCTGGTGACCCCCGGCTCGGCCTGGGTGACCGGTGCCGACGAGCACGGCAAGCACGTCTTCGACCTCGTCCACGGCCGCGACTTCACGGCCGACGGCACCATCCACGCCGCCACCATCCGCGAGGGCGACCCCAGCCCCACCGGTGAGGGCACGCTCACGCTCGCCCGCGGCGTGGAGATGGGCCACATCTTCCAGCTCGGCACCAAGTACGCCGAGGCGCTGGGCCTCAAGGTGCTCGACGAGAACGGCAAGCTCGTCACGGTGCAGATGGGCTCCTACGGCATCGGCGTGACGCGCGCCGTGGGCGTGGTGGCCGAGACCCACCACGACGAGATCGGCCTGGTGTGGCCGCGCGCGCTGAGCCCGGTGGACGTGCACGTGGTGGCCACCGGCAAGGACGCCGCGGTGCTGGAGAAGGCCGAGGAGCTCACCGCCGCCCTGGAGGCCCAGGGCGTCAGCGTCCTGCTGGACGACCGCCCCAAGGTCTCCCCGGGCGTGAAGTTCAAGGACGCCGAGCTCATCGGCGTGCCGACCATTCTCGTGGTGGGCAAGGGCCTGGCCGACGGCGAGGTGGAGCTCAAGGACCGCGCGTCGGGCACCGCCCGCGCGGTGCCGGTCGACGACGCCGTGGAGGCCGTCGTCGCCGAGGTCCGCTCCTGATGGCGGCGCGCGCACCGCGTGCCTGAGCTGGAGGTCACCCTCGGGCTGCTGGCGCTGATGTTCGGCGCCGGCCTGCTCGCGGGCTGGATCGACGCCGTCGTGGGCGGCGGGGGACTGGTGCAGCTGCCGGCCCTGCTGCTGGGCCTCCCACAGGCCGCGCCGGTGCAGGTGCTGGCCACCAACAAGGTGGCCAGCATCGCCGGCACCTCCGTCAGCGCGGTGACCTACTACCGCCGGGTGCGGCCCGACCTGCGCACGGCCGTCCCCCTGGCGCTGCTCGCCTTCGTGGGCTCGATGGGTGGTGCCAAGGTGGCCTCCCACCTGCCCAAGGAGGCGTTCACGCCCGTCATCATGGCCGCCCTGCTCCTCGTGGGCGGCTACACGCTGGCCCGCAAGGACCTCGGGCAGCAGGCGCGCCTGCGCTTCGACGGCCACCGCCACCTGGTCGTGGCCGGGCTGGCCGGCGCCACCATCGGCTTCTACGACGGTGCGCTCGGGCCGGGCACCGGCAGCTTCCTCGTCTTCGCCCTCGTGGGCCTCATGGGCTACGACTTCCTGGCCGCCAGCGCCAAGGCCAAGATCGCCAACCTCGCCACCAACCTCGCAGCCCTGGCCGTCTTCGTCCCGATGGGGGCGGTCGTCTGGCAGGTGGGCCTGGTGATGGCCGCCGGCAACGTGGTCGGCGGCTACCTGGGCACCCGCACGGCCGTGGCGCGCGGCGGGACGTTCGTGCGGACGGTCTTCATCGTGGTGGTCGGCGCCTTCCTCGTGCGCCTGGGCTGGGACCTGACGGCCACCCACCTCTGAGCCACGAGGGGCCGGAGGTGGGTGGCCTGGACCGCCTCAGCCCTGCGGCTGCATGATCTCGGCGTGGCAGGACGCCGCGCCGAGCCGCTCGATGGTGGCCTTCGTGCGGGCGAAGGACTCGGGGTGCTGGGTCTCGCTCACCGGAGCCACCTCGAAGGCGGGCTGCGTGGTGAGCGTCGGCTGGTAGCTGGCCTTCTGGTCCCAGCCACCCTTCCCGTCGGCGGTGAAGGTGATGCCGGCGATCATGCCGTCCTGCACCTGGGGCGGGAAGCTGTTGGTCGGCTTCTTGCGCTGGGCCGAGAGGAAGTTGCCCAGCCCGTAGAAGACGGTCTTGTCGTTGATGGTGGCGCACGGCTGCGGCAGGTGGGCGTGGTGCCCCACGATGGCGTCCACCTGGTCGCCCTCGAGCAGCTGGTGGGCCATGTCCTCCTGCTCGGGACGCGGCGGGATGGAGTACTCCGCGCCCCAGTGCATGACGGCCACCACCACGTCGGCGCCCTGCTCGCGGGCCTTCCGGGCCTGGGCCTCGATGCCCTTCTTCCCCTGCGCCATCCACATGTGCTTCTCCATCCACGGGTGGCTGGGCAGCGAGGGGGAGAGGCCGGCGTTGGCCACGTTGTAGGAGTAGGTCACCACGCCCACGGTGCGGTCCCCGGCCTTCACGAGCACCGGGTTGTCCGAGCCGTCGCCCTGCTGGCCCCCCGTCGCGTCGGCCGCCGGGCCGATGGGCGTGACGCCGGCGTCCTCCATGATCTTCCGGGTGGCCCGGATGCCGTCGACGCCCTGGTCGAGCGTGTGGTTGTTGGAGGTGCTGCACGCGTCGATGCCGGCGCCGGCCAGGGCGTCGGCCTGCTCGTGCGGGGTGTTGAAGACCGCGATCTTCATGCTCTGCGTGAGGTTCGTGTTGTCGGGGGACAGGGGCGTCTCCTGGTTGCAGATCGCCACGTCACCGCCGGCCAGCCAGGGCTTCACCTGGGCGAACATCGGCGCGAAGTCGTAGCCCTTCCCGCCCGCATTGGCCTTGGCCTGCTTGATGACGTCGGAGTGCACGAGCACGTCGCCGGTGGCCACCACGGTGAAGGAGGTGCCCTTGGGGGCGGCCTCGGCGGGGGAGCCGCTCGGGGCGCCGGACGCATCCCCGGTGGAGCTGGAGGAGGCGCCCGGGGAGGGCTCTGCGGACTCACCGGCCGAGGCGTCCGGTGCGGAGGCGTCCGCCGGCCCGCCGCCCGAGGGCGCTCCGCTGGCCTGGCTGCTGGGGGTCGTCGTGGACCCGGTGGTGGCCGGGTCGTCGGCGCCGCCGGAGCAGGCCGAGAGGGCCACGCCGGCCAGGGCGGCCAGGGCCAGGGTTCGGTGGGTGGTGGTGCTGCGCATGGTGCGTCCTGTCGTCGACGGGGTGGGATTCACTTCAGCGGGGTCGCGGCGCAGGTGCCGGGACCGAGGGCGTTCATGGCCTGCCGCGTGCGCTCGAAGGACGCGGGATTCTCCTGCGGCGAGGTCGGCTGCACCACGAAGTCGGGGCGGGTCACGAACGTGGGCTGGTACTCCAGCTCCTGCTCCCAGGTGGTCTCGCCGTCGCGGGTGGTGGGGGTGAAGGTCCAGCGCAGCAGCACGCCGTCCTGGGTGGTGATCGGCTTGGCGGGGTAGCGGTTCGGGCCCTGCTCGGAGAGGAAGTTGCCCATCCCGTAGGCCACCGTGCGCCCGTCGACCGTCTCGCACGGCTGCACCACGTGGGCGTGCGACCCGGCGATGGCGTCGACCGCACCGCCGTGCAGGACGGCCCGGGCGAGCTCACGCTGCTCGGCGTTGGGTTGCTGCTGGTACTCGGTGCCCCAGTGCATCTGCACCATCACCACGTCGGCGCCGGCCTCCCGGGCCGCCCTCGCGTCGGCGGTGATGCCCTCGGCACCCCGGCCGCGGTACAGGTGCGGGTCCATCCACGGCATCTCGCGATTGTGCGTGGTGCCGTAGGCGTTGAGCGTGTTGTACCCGTAGCTCAGGAGCGCCACGGTGGCACCACCGGCGTCGAGCAGCACCGGCTGCCGCGGGCCACCGTCGCCCGGGGGCACCGGGCCCACCGGCTGGATGCCGTTGTCGCGCAGCACCTGCCGGGTGTCACGGATGCCCTGCACCCCCCGGTCGAAGGTGTGGTTGGTGGCGGTGTCGCAGGCGTCGTACCCCGCATCGGCCATGGCCTCGGCCAGCTCGTGCGGGGCGTTGAACGAGAAGGTGCCGGGCGAGTCGGTGAGGTCCTCGTTGTCCGGGGAGAGGGGGGTCTCCTGCACGCAGGCGGCCAGGTCGGCCGACTGCACGAGCGGCTTCACGCGGGCCAGCATGCCGTCGAAGGCGTACCCGTCCCCGGGCCGCAGGGCGTCGGCTCGTTCCTGGAGCACGAAGTGCGTGAGCATGTCGCCGGTCGTCACCACGGTGAACGCGCGGGGCGCGTCGCCCCCGTCGGGCGACGGACTGGCGGACGCCTGGGGGGAGGATGGCGTCGAGGGGGCGGACTCTCCCTCCGAGGGGGAGGCGCCGGAGGACGGCGACGCATCCGGGCCCGCGGCCTCCTCGGGGGACGTGGAGCCGGACGAGGGTGCGGAGCCGGTGGTGCTCGGGTCGCCCTCGGGCGTCCCGGGCTCGTCGCTGCCGCAGCCCGTCAGGACCAGTCCGCCCAGGACGAGTCCGGCCAGCAGACGGGTGGGCAGGGTGGTCGGACGGTGCATGGTTCCCCCGGTCGTCGGTCGTGGTGCGTCGGTGTGGTGCGTCGGTCGTCGGTGTGGTGCGTCTCAGTCCTGCGGCACGCTCGGCGTGGAGTGCTCGTTCCAGTCCATCTGCAGGCCGGTGGCGATCCCCAGCAGGGCCGTGTACAGGTGCACCGCCTTCGGGTCGTCGCCGCGGTCGGCCACCTGCGTGCGCAGCCCGGCCACCCACGGGTCGAGCACGGCCCGGAACCGGTCTCCGCGCTCCTTGCGGTCCATGACCTCTCGCGGCAGGGCGTACCCGATCTCCTGCGAGGGCCCGGCGCGGCCGGCGAGGTTCTGCACCACCCGCCGCGCGTCCTGCAACTGTCCCAGCCGGCGCACGCCGGGCTTGCGGGCGTCGGGGCCCAGGCGGGTGGTGAGCACCTGCATCGCCCACGTGACCTCGTGCAGGGAGCCGAGGGCGGACGCCGCCACCGGTGCGCAGTCGTTGGGCAGGCTCACGAGCGGCCCCACGGGGTTCACCACGTGGGCGGCGCCGATCCACCAGGCCACCATGTCGCTGGCCACGGGGAGGTCGTCCGTGGCCTCGTGCAGGCGGGGGAGGATCGCGTCGGCGGAGGCCAGCAGGGCACGCGCGACGTCGCGGTTCACCTCCGGCTGCAGCACCTTCTTCTCGTCGATCGCCACCGCACCGTTCTTCTCCTTGAGGTGGCGCACCTGCTCCACCAGGCCGTCGGTGACCCAGCGCGTGGAGATGTACGTGGCCGGGCGCTGGGCGTGGGGCACGGCGCCGTGCGCGCGGGAGGTCGCCATCGCGTAGCGGGCACCGCTCTGCACGAGCTGGAGCACCGTCTCGTCGGCGGACGCCTGGCGTCCCGGGTGCGCCTCGCTCTCGCGGTGCACCCCGCAGGCCGAGAGCCCGGCCGGCAGCACCAGCCCGGCGACGGCCGCCCG
>NZ_KV824281.1:0-12460 GCF_001816045.1 Kytococcus sp. HMSC28H12 | reverse complement strand
CCTGGGGCGAGACGCAGCTGCGGCGCCTGGTGGAGCACGCCGGCCTGGTGCGTCAGGTGGACTTCGACGAGCAGGTGCGCGCCACGAGCCAGCACGACAAGCAGGTGCGGCCGGACATGGTGGTGCGCCTGCCCGGGGAGCGCGTGGTGGTGCTGGACGCCAAGGCCCCGATGACGGCCTTCCTCGCCGCGCAGGACGTGGACGACGCCGACCGACCCGAGCTGCTCGCCCGCCACGCCCGGGCACTGCGCACGCACGTGGACACCCTGGCCGGCAAGGCCTACTGGTCGGCCTTCACACGCTCACCGCAGTTCGTCGTGTGCTTCGTGCCCACCGACGCCACGCTCGCGGCCGCCCTGCAGCACGACGCCGCCCTCTTCGACGACGCGCTGCGCCGCCACGTGCTGCTGGCCTCCCCCACCACCACCATGGCCCTGCTGCGCACCGTGGCCCTGGTGTGGCAGCACGAGCAGGTGGGGCAGAACGCCGAGGAGGTGCTGGCCCTGGGACGCGAGCTGCACGACCGCATCGCCACCTCCGCCGGGCACCTGCAGTCCATGGGTCGTCAGCTGACGCGCACCGTGGAGTCCTACAACGCGCTCGTGGGCAGCTTGGAGTCACGTGTGCTGGTGAGCGCCCGCCGCTTCCACGACCTCGGCCTCACCCACGACGACCTCGGGGGCGGCGAGGGGGTCACGGCCTCGCCGCGCCCGCTCACCGCCCCCGAGCTCACCGGGTCAGGCCCCCGGGGTGAGCGGGGGTCTGAACCCGGGCCGACCGGCGAGGCCGGCTGACCGCACCGCCTGCCCGCCCAGCCACCGACCGGCCTGCTCCAGGGCGCCCGGCGGCTGGCCGGAGATCGCCGGTGGCATGACCACCACGGGGCAGCGGGCGTCGGCCAGCAGCCGCTGGGCGAAGAGCGGCTCACCGGTCATCCGGCGCGGGGCGTCGATCACCAGCAGGTCGGCGCCCTCGGCCTGGTCGAGCAGCACGCGCCGGTGACCACCGCGCACGAGGCGCACCTCGGCACCGTGGTCGGGCCCCAGCACCTCGGCCACGTCGGCCTCCAGCGCCAGCTGGGCCCGGGCCAGCACCTGCTCCTCGTTGGAGCCCACCCGGGCGGCCACCACACCGGTGGTGGTGCCGGTGGTGGTCGCGGCCGGCAGCGCGCGGACGGCCACGAGCCGCCCGGCGTTCTGCGCGGCCTGGGCCGCTGCCCACCGCAGGGCGGTGGGTGACTTGGACGTCTCGCTGACGCCCACCACCACGGTGTACGGGTCCTGCACCTGGTCGTCCACGGCGTCTCCTCTCACACCGGCAGCTTGACGGTCTCGTTGCCGTGCTCGTCGAAGCTCGAGAGCGGCGGGGCGATCTCCTCCAGGGACTTGCCCTCGGCGTCCACACCCCAGACGGCGGCCACCAGGGCACCCAGGGCCATGACGGCCGACCCGATGAGGTAGCCGTAGAACATCGGCGCACGGTCGGTGCCGTCACCGATCAGCCAGCCGTAGAACACCGGACCGGTGGCCCCGCAGACCTGCGCGATGGCGAAGAAGTACGAGATCGCCTGACCGCGCACCTCCATCGGGAAGATCTCCGAGACGGTGAGATAACCCGCCGAGGCACCGGCCGAGGCGAAGAAGAACGCCACGCACCAGAAGACGGTGTGCGTGGTGGCCGTGAGCGCCCCGGCGTTGAACAGGAAGGCCGAGACGGTCAGCACGCTCGCGGCCAGGAAGTAGCAGCCACCGATCATCTTGCGGCGCCCGACGGTGTCGAACAACGGTCCCAGCAGGAGCGGGCCGAGCAGGTTGCCCAGCGCGAACGGGAAGAAGTACAGCGCCGCACTGGAGGCGGTCTCCCCGTAGAAGTTCTGCAGCACCAGCGAGTACGTGAAGAAGATGGCGTTGTAGAGGAAGCTCTGCGTGATCATCAGCGTGGCGCCCAGCACGGTGCGCGTCGGGTAGAGCTGGAAGAACACGTAGGCCAGCTGCCGCGGGGTGAGCCCCTCGCGGGCCTTGATCCACATGCCGTCGCGCTTCTCGTCCAGCTGCGGCAGCGTCTTGCCCTCGGCGCGGGCGGTCTCCTCGATGCCCGAGACGACCTCCTCGGCCTCCTGCTGCCTGCCGTGGGTCACCATCCAGCGCGGCGACTCCGGGATGTGACGGCGCAGGTAGATGATCGACAGACCCAGCACCGGGCCCACAAGGAAGGCGATGCGCCAGCCGATGTTCTCCCCGAGGTAGTCCGGGTTGAGCAGGTAGTAGCTGGCGAAGGCGCCGATGCCGGCACCCAGCCAGTAGGTGCCGTTGATGGCCAGGTCCACGCGCCCGCGGTAGCGGCCAGGGATGAGCTCGTCGACGGCCGAGTTCACCGCCGAGTACTCACCACCGATGCCCATGCCTGCCACGAAGCGCAGGGCCAGAAAGACCCACATGTTGGGCGAGAAGGCCGCCAGCCCGGAGGCCGCGAGGTAGACGAACAGCGTGGTGGTGAACATCTTCTTGCGGCCCCACGAGTCCGTGAGCCGGCCGAAGAAGAGGGCACCGACCACCTCGCCCACGAGGTACACGGTGCCCGCCATGCCCACCTGCGCGGGCGACATGTGCAGGGACTTCTCGAAGCCCCCGGCGGCCACCATCTGGATCTCGAGGCCGTCGAGGATCCACGCGGTACCGAGGCCGAAGATCACCATCCAGTGGAAGCGGGTCCACGGCATGTCGTGCATGCGCGCCGGGATGAGACTCCGGATGGGCTTGTCGTCCGGGGCGACGGCTGTGCTCACGGGCACCTCCTGAGGGGTCGTGCCGGGCACGCCCGCCCGGCCTGTCCCTCAGGACACTACGCCGCACCGGGCCGGCGCGCAGGTGGTCCGCGCCCCTCGAGCGGGATCGGCTCCCGCGCCGTCGCTCAGGGCAGCGCGCCGGCGTCGTGCCGGATCTCGGTGGAGGTGTCGTCCATGCCCCGGGCGCGCAGGTCGCGGCGCAGGTCGCCGGGCAGCTGGAAGAGCATCTTCTCCTCGGCCGCGGTCACCACCTGCACGTCGGCGTACCCCCGCGCGGCGAGGTCGTCGAGCAGCTCGCGCACGAGGATCTCCGGCACCGAGGCACCGGAGGAGACGCCCACGGACTCCACGCCCTCGAACCACTCGTCCTGCACCTCGGCGGCGTAGTCCACGAGGTAGCCGTCGCGGGCACCGTGCTCCAGGGCCACCTCCACCAGGCGGCGGGAGTTCGAGGAGTTGCGCGAGCCCACCACGAGCATGAGGTCCAGGTCCGGCGCCATCTGCTTGACGGCGAGCTGCCGGTTCTGGGTGGCGTAGCAGATGTCGTCGCTCGGCGGGTCCTGCAGCGCGGGGAAGCGCTCGCGCAGCAGGCGCACGGTCTCCATCGTCTCGTCGACGCTGAGGGTGGTCTGGCTGAGCCACACCACCTTCTCCGGGTCGCGCACCTGCACGTCGGCCACCGCCTCGGGGCCGTCCACGAGCACCACGTGCTCGGGCGCCTCACCCGAGGTGCCCACCACCTCCTCGTGCCCCTCGTGGCCGATGAGGAGGATGTCGTAGTCGTCGGCAGCGAAGCGCACGGCCTCGCGATGCACCTTGGTCACCAGCGGGCAGGTCGCGTCGATGGAGCGCAGACTGCGGGCGGCGGCCTCCTCGTGGACGACCGGGGCCACACCGTGCGCGGAGAAGATCACGGTGGCGCCCTCGGGGACCTCCTCGGTCTCCTCCACGAAGACGGCCCCGCGGCGGCGGAGGGTCTCCACCACGTGCTTGTTGTGCACGATCTCCTTGCGCACGTACACCGGGGCGCCGTAGAGCTCGAGGGCCTTCTCGACCGTCACCACAGCCCGGTCGACGCCGGCGCAGTAGCCGCGGGGGGCGGCCAGCAGGACGCGCTTGGTCTCGGGGGTCGTCTGGGTATCCACACCCTGATTCTAGGCGTCGCCCCGGTGCGCCGACAGTCCACCGGCCGCCGCGGTGCGGTGACCGGCCGGCGAGGACCTGCGGCCTAGGGTGGCCGCCATGAGCCAGCCCCCGCAGGCGCTGCCGGAGAAGGCCGCCCAGACCACGCCCGACCAGCCGTGGCCGCTGCGCACCCTGTCGCGCAAGGTCGACGAGTACGTCGACCGGATGTCGCCACTGTGGGTCGAGGGTCAGCTCGTGGAGCTGTCTCGCCGGCAGGGCGCCAAGCTGGTGTGGATGACCCTGCGCGACGTGGACGCAGACCTCTCGATGCGTGTCATGGCCCCCGTGGGCGTGGTCGATGCGGTGCAACCGGCGCTGCAGCAGGGGGCTCGCGTGGTCATGCACGCCAAGCCGCGCTTCTACCCCAAGAACGGCTCGCTCAGCCTGTTCTGCAAGAGCATCCGCCACGTGGGCGTGGGCGAGCTGCTGGCACGGGTGGAGCGGCTGAAGCAACAGCTCACCGCCGAGGGCGTCTTCGATGCCGGCCGCAAGCGCCCGCTGCCCTTCCTCCCCCGCCGCGTCGGCCTGGTGTGCGGGCGCAACTCCGCCGCGGAGAAGGACGTGGTGGAGAACGCGCGGCGCCGCTGGCCCACCGTGCAGTTCGTCATCCAGAACGTGCCGGTGCAGGGGCCGCAGGCGGTCACGGCCGTCATCGCCGCCCTGGAGGAGCTGCAGCGCACGCCGCAGGTGGACGTCGTCGTCATCGCCCGCGGTGGTGGCTCGTTCGAGGACCTGCTGCCGTTCAGCAACGAGGCCATGGTGCGTGCGGTGGCCGCCTGCCCCGTGCCCACGGTGAGCGCCATCGGGCACGACGTGGACAACCCCCTGCTCGACCTCGTGGCCGACGTGCGCGCCTCCACCCCCACCGACGCCGCCAAGCTGGTGGTGCCCGACGCGGCGCACGAGCGCCAGGGCGTCACCCAGGGACGCGAGCGCCTGCGCCGCGCGCTGACCGGCCGGTTGCAGCGGGAACGGCACGGCCTGGAGGCCACGCGCGCCCGCCCGGTGCTGGCCGACCCCATCACCATGGTGAGCCGCCCGCGCGCCGAGCTCGAGGCCGTCGGCGAGCGGGGACGGGCCGCGGTGCGCCGGCGGCTGGCCTCGGAGGAGCAGCGCATCACCTCCACCCGCGGCCACCTCCGGGCGCTGAGCCCACTGGGCACCCTCGAGCGCGGCTACTCGGTGCTGCGCACGCAGGACGGCCGTGTGGTCACCTCGCGCGAGGAGGTGGAGGCCGACCAGCTGCTGCGCGTCACCGTGGCCGACGGCGACTTCGCCGCCCGGGTGGTCGGTGGATGACACCACCGGACGACACCCGCCCCACACCCCGTCCCGGGGCCACGCCCCTGTACGACCCGACGACCACGCACCCCACCCCGCCAGGAGGCACCCGATGAGCCCGACCGAGACCCCCGAGACCGACGGCACCCCCACCGAGGACGCACGCCCCGAGGTGTCCTCCCTCACCTACGAGCAGGCCCGCGAGGAGCTCGTGGGCATCGTGGCCACCCTCGAGCGCGGCGAGCGCCCGCTGGAGGAGGCCATGGAGCTGTGGGAGCGCGGCGAGGCACTGGCCGACCACTGCGCCTCGTGGCTCGACGCTGCCCAGCAGCGCATCACCGACCGGGTCGAGGCCCGGGAGGCCGCGCAGGCCGAGGACACCGGGGAGGCCCCGGCCGCAGGTGGCGCCGGTCAGTCGGAGGCCGACGCCGAGGACTGAGCCCGCGGGGCGCCGTCGAAGCGCAGCGCCTCCACGAGGGCCCGCAACTCGTCCTCCGAGGCGTCGCCGCTGACCACCACGGCCGAGTCGTCCGGGGCGTCCAGCAGCACGGCACCACGCCGCTCGGGGTCCGGGCGCAGCGTGGTACGCCAGGTGCGGCCGTCGGCCTCGATCTCCCCCTGGTACTCGCCGGTGCCGGTCTTGCCCTCGGCCCACGGCACCAGGCCGGCGCGCTCCCCCTCAGGGCCGAGCAGGCGCTGGTCGAGGCTCAGGTGACGCCCCTGCGGGGTGCCGAAGGTCACGTGCCAGGTCTTGTCGGTGCCGTCTGTGCGCAGCTGGGCGTGCGTGGCGCGCCACTCCCCGGACAGCCCCACGGCCTCCACGATGTCGCGGCCGGTCTCGCGCTCTGTGGTGGCGGTCTGCTGCCGCACGTCCACGGTCCGCTCGGGCACCCGGTCGGGCATGGCCACCATCGCCCACCAGACGAGCACGATGGCCACCACGATGAGCGAGGACCACAGCATGCTGCGCCAGGACCCCATCCCACGACGACGAGGAGGGGGCGAGGGCTGCACGGCGGGGTCGGTCATGCCGCGCATTCTCCCACCGCTGACGCGTTAGGCTCACGGGGCCCCGGGTCACCGCCGACGCGTGGGTGACGACGTCCCAGGAGAGTTCATGACCACCACGTCCACGTCCCCGCTGCGCGCCGACCGCAACCTGGCCATGGAGCTGGTCCGCGTCACCGAGGCGGCCTCCATCGCCGGCGCCCGCTGGGTGGGCCGCGGCGAGAAGAACACCGCCGACGGCGCCGCCGTGGCCGCCATGCGCGAGATGATCGCCACCGTCTCCATGAACGGCGTGGTCGTCATCGGCGAGGGCGAGAAGGACAACGCCCCCATGCTGTACAACGGCGAGCGCGTGGGCGACGGCTCCGGCGCCGAGGTGGACGTGGCCGTCGACCCCATCGACGGCACCACCCTGACCGCCAAGGGCATGCCCAACGCGGTGTCCGTGCTGGCCGTGGCCGAGCGCGGCGCGATGTACGACCCGAGCGCCGTGTTCTACATGGAGAAGATCGCCGTCGGCCCGCAGGCCAAGGGGTCCATCGACATCACCGCCTCCACCGGCGACAACGTGCGCGCCGTGGCCAGGGCCCTGGGAAAGCAGGTCGAGGACGTCACCGTGGTGGTGCTCGACCGCCCCCGCCACGACCAGCTCGTGGCCGAGATCCGCGAGGCCGGTGCCCGCATCCGCTTCATCTCCGACGGCGACGTGGCCGGCGCCATCATGGCCGCCCGCCCCGAGTCCGGCATCGACCTGCTCATGGGCATTGGCGGCACCCCGGAGGGCATCATCGCCGCGTGCGCCATGAAGTGCATGGGTGGCGAGATCCAGGGCCGCCTGTGGCCGCAGGACGACGCCGAGCGCCAGAAGGCCCTCGACGCCGGCCTCGACCTGGACGCCGTGCTCACCACCGAGCAGCTGGTCACCGGGGACTGCTACTTCGTCGCCACCGGCATCACCGACGGCGAGCTGCTGGACGGCGTCCGCTTCGGCACCGACGGCGCCCGCACCCACTCCCTGGTGATGCGCTCGGCCTCCGGCACCCTGCGCGAGGTCGTGGGCGACCACCGCCTGCAGAAGGTCGCCGAGGTCCTCTGACGCAGGCCCCGGGGCCCGACGCCGGGCCCCGAGCGCGACTCCTCCCAGCATCGCGTGGTGGGATGACCCCCATGCGCATCGACGACCCGACTCCCGCCCAGGCGTGGAAGATCATGCTCGAGGGCAACGCCCGCTTCGTGGCCGACTCGCCCCTGCACCCCAACCAGGACGCCGCGCGGCGCGCCACGCAGAGCCACGGGCAGGCCCCCTTCGCCACCGTCTTCGGCTGCGCGGACTCCCGGGTGGCCGCGGAGATGATCTTCGACCGCGGCATCGGCGACCTCTTCGTCACGCGCACCGCGGGCCAGATCCTCGACTCCTCGGTGCTGGGCACCCTCGAGTTCGGCAGCCACGTGCTGGACATCCCCCTCATCGTGGTGCTCGGGCACGACTCGTGCGGCGCGGTGAAGGCCGCCATGACCGCGCACGCCAGCGGCGACATGCCCCCCGGCCACCTCTCCGACGTGGTGCAGAAGGTGACCCCGAGCGTGCTGACGGCCCACCGCCAGCAGGTCACCGACGCGCGCGGGATCATGGAGCAGCACGTGGCCGCCACGGTGGACCTGCTGCCCGAGCGTTCCCGCCTCATCGGCGAGCGCCTGGAGTCCGGCACCCTAGGCATCGTCGGGGCGGCCTACGACCTGGCCAACGGCACGGTCCGCGTGGTGGCCCAGCACGGTCTCTGAGAAGGGACCGTGGAACGAGTGAGCCCCCTCCACCCAGTGGGTGGAGGGGGCTCACTCGTGCGGGATCTGACTCAGAAGCCCTTGCCGTTGTTGTCGTACACCGCGAGGTTGTTGTCGGTTTTCGGGCCCACCACGCCACCGAGGGACTCCACACGGATGGAGACGCTGTCACGCTCGGCGGGAGCGAACCAGTGGGCGTCGGACCAGATGAAGTCGGCGTTCGCCCACGCGGCCATCGGACGGGTCAGGGTGATGCGGTAGACACCACACCCGCAGAACACGTACTCGCCCCCGAAGGGGTCGAATATGATCCGAGACACGCGCCATGGTGGTGAAATCCCTTGCGCGCGTGAGTGACACGTCACGACGGGTGGCGCGGTGGATGCAGGGGCGCACCGGTCGCGACGGGGACCGGTGCACCCCTGTCGACGACCCGGATCAGAGGGCGAGCGCGCTGCGCACCACGTCCGCGAGCTGCTCGGCCTTGGCCGCAGCGAGGTCCTGCGTGGGTGCCTCCACCATCACCCGGACCACGGGCTCGGTGCCGGACTTTCGCAGCAGCACACGCCCGCCGGCGCCCAGCTCGGCCTCCACCTCGGCCACGGCGGCAGCGACCGTGGGGTCACCCTCGAGGCGCTCCTTGTCCACGCCCTGCACGTTGATGAGCGTCTGCGGCAGCAGCTGCATGCACGCGGCCAGCTCGGCCAGCGGCGTGCGCGTCTCGGCCACCCGCGCCGCCAGCATGAGCCCGGTCAGCACACCGTCACCCGTGGTGCCGTGGTCGAGCAGGATCACGTGGCCGGACTGCTCACCGCCCAGGGTGTGCCCACCGGCACGCATGTCCTCCAGCACGTAGCGGTCCCCCACCTTGGAGCGCACCACCTGGATGCCGGCGGCCTCCATGGCCTGCACCAGCCCCTGGTTGCTCATGACGGTGGCCACGAGGGTGTCGTTGGCCAGCGCACCGCGGTCCTTCAGGGACAGCGCCAGCAGCGCCATCACCTGGTCGCCGGTCACCTCGTTGCCCTCGGCGTCCACGGCCAGGCAGCGGTCGGCGTCCCCGTCGAAGGCCACACCGAAGTCGGCGCCGTAGGCGGGCACGGCGGCCTGCAGCGGGCCCAGGTGGGTGGACCCGCAGCCGTCGTTGATGTTCAGGCCGTCCGGGGCGTTGCCGATGACGGTCACCTTGGCCCCGGCCTCACGGAAGGCGCGGGGGCCGACCTCGCTGGCCGCACCGTTGGCTGCGTCGATCACCACGTGCAGGCCGTCGAGGCGGTTGGGCAGGGCTGCCAGCAGGTGCTCCACGTAGGCGTCGGCGCCGCGCTCGTAGGGCAGCACGCGCCCCACGCGGGCCCCGGTGGGGCGGTCCCACTGCTCGCCCATGCCCGCCTCGATGCGGTCCTCCATCTCGTCGGGGAGCTTGTAGCCGCCCTCGGCGAAGAACTTGATGCCGTTGTCCGGCATCGGGTTGTGGGAGGCCGACAGCATGGCCCCCAGGGAGGCGTGCGTGGTCTTGGTGAGGAAGGCGATGGCCGGGGTGGGCAGCACGCCGGCGTCGTACACGTCCAGGCCCGCCGAGGCGAGGCCGGCGACCGTGGCCGCGCTCAGGAACTCGCCGCTGGCACGCGGGTCGCGCCCCACGATGGCGTGGGCGCGCACCGAGTGCTCGGGGTCCTCCGCGGCGCTGGCGGCAGGCACCGAGGGGCCGGAGGCATCCGCCGAGGAGAGGACCTCCCGGGCCGCGGAGAGGGACAGGCCGAGGGCGAGCTCGGGCGTGATGTCGGCGTTCGCCAGTCCGCGAGCGCCGTCGGTTCCGAAGAGTCGAGGCATGTCCGGCACTGTACCGACGCGGGCGGGCCGTTCGCGGTTCACCGGCCCGTGGCGGGCTTCACAGGGTGCAGGCGGAGCGGCACGACGAAGGGCCCCCACCGCAGCGGAGGCCCTTCGAGGTGGTGCCGGGTGGTCAGCGCTTGCTGAACTGCGAGGCCTTGCGGGCCTTCTTGAGACCGGCCTTCTTGCGCTCGGTCGCACGCGGGTCACGCGTGAGGAAGCCGGCCTTCTTGAGGGCCGGGCGGTTGAGCTCGGTGTCGATCTCGTTCAGCGCGCGGGCCACACCCAGACGGACGGCGCCGGCCTGGCCGGACTTGCCGCCGCCGTGGACGCGCACCATCACGTCGAACTGACCGGCGAGCTCCAGCAGGGTCAGCGGGTCGTTGACCTCCTGCTGGTGCAGCTTGTTGGGGAAGTACTCCTCCAGGGAGGAGCCGTTCACGGTCCACTGGCCGGAGCCCGGCACGAGGCGCACGCGGGCCACGGCCTGCTTGCGTCGGCCCAGGCCGGCGCCGGGGCCGGAGGCCACCGGACGGCGCTCGGCGCCCTCCTCGGTGGCCAGCGGGGCGGACTCGGAGGTGTAGGACGTCATCGGGGCCTCGTCGGCCTCGACGGCAGTGTTCTCGGTGGTGTTCTCAGCCACGGGTTTCTCCTTGGTCGCTTCTCTGCGCAGGGCCCGTGGCCTTACTGCGCCACCTGGGTGATCTCGAACGGCTGGGGCTGCTGCGCGGCGTGCGGGTGCTCGGCGCCGGCGTAGACCTTCAGCTTGCTGATCTGGGCGCGGCCCAGACGGTTCTTGGGCAGCATGCCGGCCACGGCCTTCTCGACCGCACGGGTCGGGTGCTTCTCGAGCATCTCGGCGTAGGTCTCCGAACGGAGGCCGCCCGGGAAGCCGGAGTGGCGGTAGGCGCGCTTCTGGGCCAGCTTGGCGCCGGTCAGGGCCACCTTCTCGGCGTTGATGATGATGACGAAGTCACCGGTGTCGACATGGGGGGCGAAGTTCGCCTTGTGCTTGCCGCGCAGCAGGGCTGCGGCGTGGCTCGCCAGGCGACCGAGCACCACGTCGGTGGCGTCGATGACCAGCCACTTGCGGTCAGCCAGGATCTCCGGCTGCTTCGGGGTGTGGGTACGCATGAATCGCACTTTCTTCACGAGGGTTCTGGCGGTGGGTGGTCACGGCGCAGGGCCGGTCCATCCGTCTGTGCGGGCAGCCGCCCGGTCGGATGACCGACCTCCCGGCTGCGAACCGACCCACAAGTCTACGGGGCGCACACCGCGCAGCCAAACGCGCATCCTCGGCCAGGATTCCGCACCCCGCAGCGGAATCCTGCAGCCACACCCGCCGACAGGCGCTCAGTGCAGAGACTTTGTGCAGAGGTATTCTGCACCCATGGCCGTCGACCGCTCTGCCCTCGCCCACCCGGTGCGCAGCCGCATCGTGGCCCACCTGCGCACCCACGGCCCCGGGACCTCCGCTGACCTCGCCCGCGCCCTGGACACCAGCACCGGGGTGACCAGCTACCACCTGCGCCTGCTGGCCGAGGCGGGGCTCGTGCAGGACGAGCCCGGATCCGGCCGCCGGCGCACGTGGCGCCTGACGCCCCCCTCCGCCGACGGGACCGCCCCCGCACAGGCCCCCGAGGACGACGACGCACAGGCCCTGGACACCTGGCTCGAGCACGACCTGGTCGACCTCTTCGCCACCCGTGCGCACGCACACGTCGAGGCCCGCGCCGCCGGTACCGACGGGCGCCCCGGGCCCCACGACGCCTGGAGCCACCTGCAGGACGACGCCGTGCTGGTGAGCGCCGACCAGGCAGTCGCCCTGCGCGCCGAGCTGGACGCCGTGCTGCAGCGCTACCGCCGCCTCGGCCAGGGGACCCCCGGCGCCCGCCGGGTGGTGGCCTGGACCGCCCTGCTGCCGGTGGACTGAACTCGACACGGAACGCGGGTGGGGCCCCGTCGCCGAAGCGACGGGACCCCACCTGCCGGAGCGTCGGGAGAACGCCTCAGGCAGCCACGAAGGTCGGGTTGCCCATCGACACCACGGCACCGTTGGTGTAGCCGTCGGTCTGGGTGTACTGCATGGTGACCATGCACGTGTGCAGCGAGCCGTCGGGGGCGGTGTAGGAGAACTCCATCGGGATGTTGACGACGGCACCCACCCACAGGTCGGGCTTGATGGTGCCCACGGAGCCCTTGCCCCAGTTGATCGTGAAGCTGGAGTCCCAGCCGGTCCGCGCGATGCCGGACAGGACGTTGCCCAGCGTCACGGAGCCGGACACGGTCCGACCGTCGGACAGCGTCGCCGTCGGGGCCGGGATGTAGGCCTCGCCTGCGGTGTTGTGCAGCTTGAAGGTGACCGAGCCCCGGTAGTTGCAGGTGGAACGCAGGCCGATGTTGTGCGAGTTGGAGATCGGGATGACCGCACCACCGGTGGTGCCGTAGGTCCGGGCACCCACGATCTCCCAGGAGGCGGCGGTACCGGAGCAGTCACCGGCGTTGAGCTGCTCGTCGGTCATGGTGCAGGTCTGAGAGGCGGCGACGGCCGGCGCGGAGGCGGCGACGGCGACGGCCGGGACGGACCAG
>NZ_KV824280.1:0-14631 GCF_001816045.1 Kytococcus sp. HMSC28H12 | reverse complement strand
GACGGAGGGGGCGGACCACCAGGTGGTCCGCCCCCTCCGTCGTGCCGGGAGGCCTGCTCAGCCGTGCTGGCAGGTGGAGCAGGTGCACTGCGCGCAGGTGCAGGTGCTGCAGCTGTCGGAGCAGTTGGAGCACTCGCAGGTGGCGTGCACGCACTCGGTGCAGGAGCACTCCGTGCTGGCGCAGGTGGCGCAGGGGCCCTCGCAGCCGCAGGTGCAGGTGGCGCACTCGTCGTAGTGGCCCTCGTGCTCACGGTGGGCGTGGCCGTCGTGCAGGTAGTCCACGTGGTTCAGGTGCACCACGGCCTGGTGGCCGCAGTCGGGGCCGTGGGTGTGGGCGTGGGTCTCGTGGGTGGGGTGGGCGGTGGTGGTCATGCGTCCTCCTGGTCGTGCTTCTCGGTGGCCCCGGGGCCGGGGTCGTCGTGGCAGTGCTCCCGGGCGTGCGCCAGGGCGTCGGCGACCACGTGGAGCACGTGGTCGTCCAGGACCGAGTAGTGCGACTCCCGCCCCTGTCGCCGGGTGGTCACCAGGCACTGGTCGCGCAGCACGCGCAGGTGCTGGGAGACCAGCGGCTGGGAGTGACCCGTGGCCTCCACGAGCTGGGTGACGGTCCGCTCCCCACCGGCCAGCAGCTCCAGGAGCTGCAGGCGGATGGGCGAGGAGAGCACCCGGAACATGGCGGCGGCGCGAGTACGGAGGTCGACGTCCTCGTGGTCCATGCCCTGATCGTAGTATGCGATTCCGCGCATATGCAAGGGGGTGCATGCTTCGGTACTGGCCGGGACCGGGTCGCGTAGGCTCGGGCGGGTGGAAGAAGACCGCATCGCACTGTTCGTCGACTACGAGAACCTCGCGCTCGGGGCACGCGACCACCTCGGGGGCATGGCCTTCGAGCTCAAGCCCATCGCCGACGCCCTGGCCGAACGCGGCCGCGTGGTGGTGCGCAAGGCGTACGCGGACTGGTCCTACTTCGACGAGGACCGCCGCATGCTGACCCGCAGCCACGTGGAGCTCATCGAGATGCCCCAGCGCATGGGGGCCAGCCGCAAGAACGCCGCCGACATCAAGATGGTGGTCGACGCCATCGAGATGGCCTTCGAGCGCGACTACATCACCACCTTCGCCATCTGCACCGGTGACTCCGACTTCACCCCGTTGGTGCACAAGCTGCGCGAGCTGAACAAGAACGTCATCGGCGTGGGCGTGCGCAACTCCACCTCGGCGATGCTGCCGCCCAGCTGCGACGAGTTCCTCTTCTACGACACCCTCGACGGCGTGGACCCGCACGTGCCCGCCGAGGACTCCAAGAAGTCCTCCGGCGGCCGCGGCAAGGGCAAGACCAAGGCCTCCGCCAAGGCCGATGCCGGCCCACCGGAGAGCACGGACACCCCCACCACCCCCGAGGCCGGGAAGGCCGAGGAGAAGCCCAAGGGCGGCAAGTCCTCGGGCCGGGGCCGCGGCGCCAAGACCACCCCGGACGGCGAGGAGGTGGCCACCGCCAACCAGGGAACGGGCGCCATCGCGCCGCTCGTGGCCCAGACGGTGGCCGGCCTGGCACGCACCACCAGCGGGGCCGTCACGGCATCGGCACTGAAGCGCACCCTGCTACGCAAGGACCCCACCTTCTCCGAGGCCGACTTCGGCTTCCGCGCCTTCGGCGAGCTGCTCAAGCACCTCGACGACCGGGGCGTCATCACCCTCTCGGACGGCCCCTCCTCAGGCGACCCGGTGGTGGAGCTGCCCGGCGAGGCCGACCGCGAGGTGGCCTTCGACCTGCTGCGCCGCGTGCTCGACGAGGAGGACCCCGAGGGCGACGGCGTGCCGCTGTCCGGTCTCAAGGACCGCCTGCGCCACCACGAGAGCGAGTTCACCGAGAAGGCCCTCGGGTACTCGAGCTTCCTGCAGTTCTGCAAGGCCGCCGACACCGAGGACGTGGCCGAGCTGTGGTGGGACGACGAGCACGACGGCTACCTGGTGGCCGCCCTCTGAGCGGTCAGACCTGGCTGACGCCCTGCTTCCAGTAGCCCATGAAGGCGACCTGCCGGCGGTCCCAGCCGCGCTCTCGCACGAGGTGGCGGCGCAGGGCCTTCACGGTGCCGGACTCGGCGGCCAGCCAGGCGTAGGCCTGCCCGGCGCCGGTCACCTCGGCGAGCTCCCACGGCACGGCCTCGGCGTCGTCGGTGACGTCCGGGGCGTCGGAGGCGTGGGTATCCGCCGCGACCCCTGACGCCCCGGGCTCCACCGTCAGGCGCGCCGGCAGCTCGGCGACGAGGCGCTCCCCCGGTGCCTGCCCGGCATCGCGCGGGAGCCAGACCACGTCCACCCCCGTCGGCGCGATGACGGGACGCACGTCGTCGGCCGAGGGCACCTCGAGGAAGGCCTGGCCGGTGGCCAGCGGGTCGAGGACGCGCAGGACGTTCACGATGGCGGGCAGTGCCGTCTCGTCGCCGGCCAGCAGGAAGCGCTCGGCCGTGCCGGGCGTCCAGTCCACGCCGGCCGCCTCGTGGCCGGGCACCTCGGCATCGGGCCCCCAGAGCATGACCGGGTCCCCAACCTGCACGCCCAGCGCCCAGCGGGACCCCGGGCCGGTGTCGCCGTGCACGGCCACGTCCACGTCCACCTCGCCCTCGGAGCGGCGCACGGCCGAGGGGGTGTAGGTGCGGAAGGTGTTGCGGCGGTCCTCGGGCATCTCGCGCCACTCCAGGTACCAGGTGTCGCCGGTGGGGAAGCTGGCGAAGGGATCGGCGTCCGGCTGTGCGTCGGGGCCGGCCTCGAGGGGGAACACGAGCTTGATGCGCTGGTCCAGACAGGTGTCGCCGAAGCGGCGCAGGTCCGGATCGCGCAGGGTGACGCGGACGAAGCTCGGTGAGACCCGGCGCACGGCGGCGACGGTGGCACGGAAGTCACGGAAGGTCGGCTGGGCCATGCGCGCAGCCTACGTGAGGTGAGGCTGACCTCACCCGCGGCTCGCTCAGAGCCAGTCGACCTGCGGGGCCACGAGCGCGTACCCGACGAAGGCCACGAGGTCGATGAGCACGTGCGCCCCCACCAACGGCGCCACGCGGCGCGTGCGCAGGAACCAGGCCCCCAGCAGCAGGCCCATGGCCACGTTGCCCACTCCCCCGCCGATGCCCTGGTAGAGGTGGTAGCAGCCGCGCAGCAGGGCCACCGCCACCACCGCCGCCACCGGCCCCCGGCCGAGCTGCCGGGCGCGGGTGAGCAGGTAGGCCAGCACCACCTCCTCGAGCACGCCGTTCTTCACGGCCGCCAGCACGAGGAGACCCAGCGACCACCACGGCGCCCCCTCGGAGGCCGCCTGCACGGTGGTGTTCACCCCGGCCGCCGTGGCCACCAGGTAGAGCCCCAGCCCGGGGATGCCGATGAGGGCGGCCAGCAGCGTGGCGTCGCGCAGGTCTCGCCCGGGGCGGCGCAGGTCGAGGCCGAGACGGCGGGCCCCGGCCAGGAGGGGGCGGTCCGCGTCCCGGGAGTCCGCGGCGCCCCGGCCCGTGGCACCCGTCGTGCCCGGCGCCGCAGCGTCATCCCGGCCCGTCACGGCATCGCGGCCGAGGAGGAACAGCACCAGGGCGGCCGGCACGAGGGCGAGGCCCACTCCCACCAGCTCCGTGGCCACCGACAGCCACGGGCGCCCCGGGTCGGCCGGCACGTTCATGCGCGTGGTGGCGCCCGCCAGCCCGCCGGGCCGCGTGAGCAGGTCCACCAGCCGCAGCAGCGACCAGACGGCCGAGGCCCCGAGGGAGAGGCCGAGCACCAGCCAGACCTCGGTGCGCAGCACGGAACGGTTCATGCACGGAAGGCTACGGCGACGTGGGGTCTGGGAGGATGCGGCCCATGCTGCGCCCCGCCCTCACCGCCGCCCCGCACACGGCCGCGATCTTCGTGGTCAACGGCTTCCTCATCGGCACCTGGGGCGGGCTGCTGGCCAGCGTCCGGCAGCGCGTCGGCATCCACGAGGGCGACGTGAGCGTGCTGCTCGTGGTGCTCGGCTGCTCAGCGGCGGTGACCATGCAGGTGACCGGGCGCCTCGCCGACCGCATCGGCGCACGCCGCCCCACCGTGGTGGGCGCGGGGGTGATGCTGGTGGCCTTCGCCGTGCTCGCGGCGGCGACCTCCTGGCCGATGGTGCTGGCGGCCGCGGTGCTGCTGGGCCTGGGCAACGGGGCCATGGACGTCTCCATGAACGCCATGGCCGTGCACGCCGAGAAGCGGTCGGGCCGGCGCATCCTCAGCACCCTGCACGCGTTCTTCTCGGTCGGGTCGCTCCTGGGGGCCAGCGCGGTGCTGCTCGCCGGGCTGCTCACCGACGGGCCGGGTGGCACGGTGGTGGCGGCCACGCTGGCGGCCGTCGTGCTGGCCGGCGGTCTCCTGGCCGTCACCGCACCTGGCACGCCGGACACCCCCGTGGTCTCCCACCGCACCGAGGAGGGCCACCGCACCCGGCTGCCGGCGGTGACCTGGCTGCTGGCCGCGATGGCGGTGCTCTTCGGCATCACCGAGGGGACCGGCTGGGACTGGTCCACCATCCACGTCACCGACGTCACCGGCGTCTCCCCCGGCCGGGGCGCGGCGGGGCTGGCCGTGTTCTCGGCTGCGATGGTGACCCTGCGCCTGTGCGGTGACTGGCTGGTGGAGCGCCTCGGCGCCCGCACCGCCCTGGCCGGGGGCGCCGGCATCGCGGCCGTGGGCTACCTGGTGGGTGTCACCCAGGACGCGTTCTGGGTGGTGCTGCTCGGCTGGCTGCTGGTGGGCACGGGCGTGGCCGTCCTGGCGCCCCTGATCTACGGCATGGCCGGGCACCTCGGCGGCGGACGGATGCTGGCCGTGGTGGCCGGCGCGGGCTACCTGACCTTCCTGGCGGGCCCCGCCCTCATCGGGTGGACGAGCCTGCACTGGGGCATGGGCGGCGCGATGGTGGTGCCCACCACCACTGCGCTGGCCGTGGCCTCGCTGGCACTGGCCCTGCCGCGCAGCGCCGCGGAGGCGGCCACGGCCGAGGCCGGGGGCGACTCCGCGGCGCACTGAGCGAGGTCCTCAGGAGGCCGAGGCAGCGGCGTCCGGGGCGGGCGCGGTGGTCGCCGCGTCGTCGGAGGTCTCACCGTCCCCGGCGGAGGGGGCCTGCTCGCTGCGCTCGCCGTGGTCGCCGTGGTCGCCGCGATCGCCCTGCTCACCGTGGTCGCCGCGCTCACCCGGCTCGGGCAGCTGCTCGTCGAGCATCTCGGTGAGGCGCTCCTTCTCGTCGGCGAGCATCGCGTCCACGAGCGTCTCGCGGTCCACGCCGGCAGCGTCCGCGACCTCGCCCAGGGTCTGGTCCCCGAGCTTCTCGCGGAGCTGGTCGGTGGTCAGGCCCAGGGTCTCGGCGGCCGCGTCGAGGGAGGGCCCGCCACGGTGCTCGTGCTCCGGGCCGCCCTGCGGGCCGTGGCCGTGGTGGCCGCCGGGGCCGTCCTGCGGGCCGCGCACGTCGTCGGGACGCTCCCGGTCGGTGTCGCCCTGCCGACCGGGGGCCGCCTGGTCCCCCGCCGTGACCTGGTCGCCGGGGGTCACGCTGCTGGCAGTGGAACTGGAGGCCTGGCCGCTGCCGCCCGTGTGCCCGTCGGCGAGGGCCGGGGCGGCGAGGGCGACGGACGCACCGGCGACGGCGACGGCCGCCAGGGTGAGGGGCTTGCTGAAGCGAGGTGCCATGACGCACTCCTGTCGTCTCCCGGGAGGACCCCGGACCGGCAGCGGTTGCCGGTGACGGGTGGACAACGGGGCGACTCTGGGAGAACACCCCCGGAGGCGCTGTGGTGGCGCTGTGGATCTGCCCCCAGGAACCTGTGAGCGGCGAGGGGGTGTGGGCCGGGTCAGTGCACGGCGGCGCGGGCGGTCTCGCGGCGACCGATCCACACCAGCAGCGCCACCCCCATCACCACGCCGGTGAGGGCGAAGGCCACCCCGTAGCCGTAGTGCTCGGCCACCAGCCCGACGAGGATCGGGCCGAGGATGGCGCCCACGTCCTGCGCCATCTGGAAGCCGGCGAGCACCGTGCCGGCGGAGCGTTCGTTGCCCACCACGTCGGCCACGGCGGCCTGCTGCGCGGGGTTGAGCAGACCGGCGCCGACGCCCGCCACCGCCATCACCGCGAGGTACACCCACACGTTGGTGATGACGCCGGAGAAGGCCGTGAACACGCCGCAGAGCACCAACCCGCCCAGCACCAGCGGGCGGCGGCCGATGCGGTCGCTCAGACGTCCGGCGTGGTTGAGCACGGCCACGTTGCCCACGGCGAACGCGGCCAGCGCGAACCCGGCGGTCTGCGGACCGGCGTGGAGCACCTCCACCACGAACAGCGGCACCAGCGCCACACGGACGCCGAAGTTGGACCACCCGTTGGCGAAGCCGCTGGTGAGGCAGGCACGGTAGACCGGGTCGCCCCAGGCCTCGCGGACGCTCATGCGCGGCGGCACGGCCCCGACCCCGGCCGGCGATCGGATGGCCTCGGGGCGGATCCCCAGGCCCACCACGACCGCGGCCACCAGCAGCGAGCCGCCGTAGATGAGGAAGGGCGCGCGCAGCCCCAGCGGCGCGAGCAGCCCCCCGAGCACGGGTCCGAAGACGTTGCCCAGCAGGAAGGCCGAGCCGTAGGCGGCCGAGACCCGCCCCCGGTGGGTGGGCGGGGAGAGCCGCACGAGGAGCGCCACCGCCGAGACGGTGAACATCGTGGAGCCGATGCCGCCGACGGACCGGAAGGCCAGCAACCAGCCGTAGCTCGAGGCCAGCCCGGCCGCGGCCGTGGAGAGCGCCACCACGAGCAGGCCCACGAGGTAGACGGGCCGTTCGCCGAACCGCTCCGAGAGGCGCCCTCCCACCGGGGCGAAGAGCAGCCGGAAGGCGGCGAAGGTGGACACGATGGTGGCCGCGGCGGTGGGGCCCACCCCGAAGCTCCGGGCGAACTGCGGGATGGCCGGGGCCACGATGCCGAAGCCCACGGCCACGACGAAGGCGGCGCCGATGAGGATCCAGACCTCCCTCGAGAAGGCCTTCTCCTGCACCTGCGCCGCCTGCGTCGTCATCGGGGGCAGCCTACGGCGGGCCACCTTCCCCCGACCGTCGGGTCACGCCGTGGTGTGCCCCTCGGCGTCCACACCGTGGCTGCGCTGCAGCTTGGTGCCCTCCACGTCGAGGTCCGGCAGCAGCCGGTCGAGCCAGCGCGGCATCCACCACGCCTTCTCGCCCAGGAGGTGCATGAGGGCCGGGGTGAGCGTCATGCGCACCACGAAGGCGTCCACGAGCACGCCCAGCGCCAGGCCCAGACCCATCGGCCGGATCATCACCAGCTCGGCGTGGATGAAGCCGGCGAACACCGACACCATGATGAGCGCGGCGGCCGTGACCACCGAGACCCCGGCGCCGAAGCCCTTGTGCACCGCCTCGCGGGCGCTGGCCCCGTGGGCCCAGGCCTCGCGCATGCCGGAGACGAGGAACATCTGGTAATCCATGGCCAGCCCGAAGAGCACACCGATGACGATGGTGGGCAGGAAGGACAGGATGGGTCCGCCCTCGTTGACCGCGAAGACCGGGCCCAGCCAGCCCCACTGGTAGACCGCGACGACGGCACCGAAGGCCGCCCCGACGCTCAGCAGGAAGCCGGCGGTGGCCACCAGCGGCACGAGCAGGCTGCGGAAGACGAGCACCAGCAGCAGCAGGCTGAGGCCCACCACCACGGCCAGGTACAGCGGCAGGCTGCTGGCCAGTGCGTCGGAGACGTCGATGTTGGCCACGGTGAGGCCGGTGAAGCCCAGCTCCACGTGGTCCTCCTGCTCGATGCCGGTGGCGGCGTCGCGCAGGCGGTTGACGGTGTCCACGGTGGCCGCGTCGCCGGGGCCGGTGGTCGGCGTGATCTGGAAGGCCATCACCGAGCGGTCCTCGCTGGTGCCGATGGGCACCACGTGGTCCACGCCCTCGACGTCCTTGAGGGCCATCCCGATGGAGGTCTGGCGCTCGGCCACCTCGGCCTTGCTCAGACCCTCGGGCGCCTCGGCCATGGCCACCAGGGCGCCGTTGGCACCGGGACCGAACTCCTCGCGGATGGTGTCGAAGGTCTGGTAGCCCTGCGACGCCGCAGGGGCGGTGGAGCCGTCGGGCATGCCCAGGCGCATGTCGGTGACCGGCCACGCCATCGTGCCCAGGACGGCCACCACGGCGGCCACGGTGAGCCACGGGGCACGGGTCACCCAGCGGGTCCAGCGGGGGTGGTCGTCCTCGGGCGTGACGTGCTTCCAGGCCGAGGTCGCACCACCGGCGGCGCGCTTCTCGGCCGGGGTGGCGGCGTGGGCGCGGGCGTCCAGCTCGGCGCGGCGGGCGGCGCGACCACGACGGCCGAGCACGCGGTCACCGAGGAGCGACATGAGCGCCGGCCCCAGGGTCCAGGTCAGCAGCACCGCCACCAGCACGGTGCCGGCGGCCACCAGGCCCATCACGGACAGGAAGGGGATGCCGGTGAGGGTGAGCGCCGCTAGGGCGATGACGACCGTGGCGCCGGCCACGCCCACGGCGTTGCCCGCGGTGCCGGTGGCCAGGCCGAGGGACTCGTGCTTGTCCATGCCGGAGGCCATCTGGGTGCGGTGGCGGTGCAGGATGAACAGCGTGTAGTCGATGCCGACCGCCAGGCCGAGCATCACGGCCAGCGCCGGGGTGATGCTCTGCATCGTCACCACCGAGCTGAGGGCCATGGCGGCCCCGACCCCGACGGCCACGCCGATGACGGCGTTGACCAGCGGCAGCCCGGCGGCGAGCAGGCCGCGGAGCATGACCAGCAGCACGAGGGCGGCCACGGCCAGGCCGATGATCTCGCCGGGCCCCATGATGGAGCTCGCGTCCTGGCTCATCTCCTCCGAGAAGGTGGTGGTGATGCCGTGCTCGGACAGCCCGTCGGCCTTGGCCATGACGGCCTCGCGCTGCTCGATGGGCAGGCTGTTGGGCTGCTCGGTGAAGCGGATCTGGGTGTACGCGGTGGTGCCGGAGGAGGCGACGAAGCGCATGCCCTCGGACATCTTCTGCTGGGCCTCGCCCTGCTCCAGCTGCGTGCGGCCGTCGGCGAGGTCGGACTCGGCGTCGTCGAGCTTCTTCTCGTTCTGGCGCACCTGCTGCTGGCCGGCGCGGAGCTTCTTCTCGTTGCGCTCCAGCTCGGCCTGCCCGGCCTCGAGCTCCTTCTCGCCGGCCTCGAGGCGGGCGCGGCCCTGCTCGAGCTGGGCGGTCATGCCCTGCACGCGGGGGTCGTCCGGCCCGGCCTGGGCGCGCAGGGCGGCGAGCTGCTCCTCGGCCTGCTCCAGCTCGGTGCGCTTGCCCTCGAGCTGCTTGCGGCCGGAGGCCAGCTCCTTGCGGCCCTTCTCCAGCTGCTTGCGGCCGTCGGCGAGGTCGGCCTTCGCCTTCTCGAGCTTCTCGCGCCCGGCCTCCACCTCCTTGCGACCGGAGGCCAGCTCCTTGCGGCCCTTCTCCAGCTCGTCGCCGCTGCCGTCGATGCGCTTCTGCAGGGCGAAGGGGTTCTCCGCCCCGGTCACGCCCTCGGAGTCGGCGAAGTCCTTGACGGTGGCGGCGATGGCGCGGCGCTGCTCGGAGGTGAACTCCGAGCCGTCCCGCGTGGAGAACACGACGGTGCCCACACCGCCGGCGGCGTCGGGCAGCTCGGACTTCAGCTGGTCATTGACCCGCTGGAACTCGGTGCCGGGAATGGTGAACTCGGTGCTCAGCGGCTTGGAGAAGGCCGCGGCGGCACCGCCGACGGCGCCGAGCACGAGGAGCCAGGCCAGCAGGACCGGCCACACGTGGCGGGAGGCCCAGTGGCCGAGGGAGTAGAGACGTTCGGCCATCAGGCCCGTCCTTCCGGGGTCGTGGGGAGGGTGGTCGTGTCGAGGGAGGGTTCGGGGGAAGCGGGGGCGCTGCCGTACCCGGCACGCAGGTGGTCCAGGGCACGGCGGGCGTGCTCGAGGAAGAGGGCGCGGGAGTCCGCGTCGGCCCGCCCGGAGGTCTCCTCCAGCCAGACCCCGGCCGCGGTCTCGATGACGCCGAGGCCGCTGCGGACCAGCCCCCCGAGGTAGAGCCGGTCGACCGACCCGCCGGGGGTGCGCAGGCGATCGCTCAGCAGGTGCACGGCATCGGCGACGCAGCGGGCCACCAACGTGGCCTCGGCCCGCTCGGGGGTGGGGCTGGAGGTGGCCACGGCGCGGATGCGGGCGAAGTGCTCGAAACGCGCCTCGTCGAACACGCGCGGCAGGGCCTCACGGAGCACGTCGAGCGGCGGCGTGCCGGCCGGCGCCCGGTCGAACTCGGCCACGACCGCCTCCAGCGCGGAGCCGACCGGGGCCAGCAGGCACTCCTCGACGCTGCCGAAGTAGTTGAAGAGGGTGCGGCGCGAGACGCCGGCCTGCTCGGCCACGGCCTCGGCCGTCAGCGCGGCGATGCCGTCGGAGTCGACGACCCGGGCCGCGGCAGCCACGAGGGCTGCCCGTGCGTTCCTTGTGGGCCGCTCTCAGTGACATGGCACCAGCGTAGGAAGGAAGATGCACTGCGTGCAAACTTGCCCGTCGTGCAAGACCCTCTCCCCTCCCCCGCATTCGGCACCACGTCAACGAATCGCCCCACGAGCGCGTGACCGGCCGCACAGCTGATGCGGGGAGCGTCACGCTCGGCACCCCGGGAACCGGGCCCGAGCCGTGCAGAATGTGCGCATGGCAACCCCCCTCACCACCCCTGACACCGAGCCCACCAGCGGCTCCGGCGGCACCGACGGCGACCAGAAGCAGTCGACCCTCGGCCTGCCGCAGCTCACCGCGCTGGTCGTCGGCTCCATGGTCGGCGGCGGCATCTTCGGCCTGCCCATGAACATGGCACAGGCCGCGGCCCCCGGCCCCCTCCTCATCGGGTGGGGCATCACCGGCGTCGGCATGCTCATGCTCGCCCTGACCTTCACGCTCCTGGCCCGACTGGCCCCGAACCCCGACGGCGGCGTCTACGGGTACGCCCGCGACGGCTTCGGTCGCTTCCTCGGCTTCTCCTCGGCCTGGGGCTACTGGATCAGCGCCCTGCTGGGCAACCTCTCCTACTTCATCCTCGTCTTCTCCACGCTCGGCCTCTGGTGGCCGAGCATCTTTGGCGAGGGCAACACGCTCGCCTCCTTGGCCGGGCAGACCGTGCTGCTGTGGCTCTACGTGGCCCTCATGCTGCGCGGCGTCCGGGAGGCCGCGGGCTTCAACCTGGTCATCACCATCGCCAAGATCGTGCCCATCCTGGCCTTCGTGGTGCTCACGGCCGTGGCCTGGGACTACGGCGTCTTCTCCACCGACTTCTGGGGCCACGAGACCACCGGCGACAGCATTCTCACCCAGGTGCGCGGCATGATGATCGTGACCGTGTGGATGTTCGTCGGCATCGAGGGCGCCACCGTGTACTCCCAGCGCGCCCGCAACCGCAAGGACATCTCCAAGGCCACCGTGGTGGGCTTCCTCGGCGTCATCGCCCTGCTGGTGGCGGTCAACATGCTCAGCGCCGGCATCCTCAGCCAGGCCGAGCTGGCCGGCCTGCAGGACCCGTCCATGGCAGGCGTGCTCAAGGAGGCCGTCGGCCCCTGGGGTGCCGGCCTGGTGAGCGTGGGCCTGCTGGTCTCCGTCATCGGCGCCTTGCTGGCCTGGATGCTGCTGTGCGCCGAGATCCTCAGCGTCACCGCCCGCGACGGCGCCATGCCCCGCGGCCTGGCCACGGAGAACAAGCACGGCACCGCCACGTGGTCGGTGCTCGTGAGCGCCCTCGCGCTGCAGGCCTCGATCATCTACGCCCACTTCGCCGGGTCCAACTACCTGGTGGTCATCCTCATGGCCGGCTCGATGATCCTGCTGCCCTATCTGCTCTCGGCCCTCTACGGCGCGGCCCTGGCCTGGCGCCACCGCAACGGCCGGGGCGCCTCGATGGTGCACGTGGTGATGGCCGCCATCGCCGCGCTCTACTCGCTGTGGCTGATCTACGCCGGCGGCCTGAACTACCTGCTCATGACCATGCTGTTCTACGTGCCCGGCCTGCTGGTCTACCTGTGGGCCCAGAAGGAGGGGCGCGTGCGCCCGGCCATGAAGGGCTACGAGTGGGTCGTGTTCGGCATCATGCTCGTGGGCTTCATCGCGGCAGTGGTGGGTCTGCAGCAGGGGTGGCTCTCCACCGAGTGACCCCCGCACCCCACACACCCGGAGGGCGGTCCGTCACCGACGGGCCGCCCTCCGGCGCATCCATCAGTCCCCTGTGTCCCCGGTGACGACCTCGCGGGCCACCTCGGCCAGCCGCACGTTGGTGGTGCGGGAGCGCTGGCGCAGCAACTCAAAGGCCCCCTCGGGGCCGGCCCCAGTGCGCTCCATGAGCACACCCTTGGCCTGCCCGATGAGGTCCCGGCTGTCCAGGGCGCGGTGCAGGTGGCTGATGTGCTGGCGGTGGCTCAGCGCCAGCGAGGCGGGGGCCTCCACCAGGCGAGCCCGGTGCTCTGCGTCGTCGTCGAAACGGTGCGGGGCGTCGGCGTAGAAGTTCAGCGCCCCCAGGCCGGCGCCGCCGACCTCGTCGACCGCCCCCTCGAAGGTGTGCAGGCGCACGCCCATCATCGAGGCCACGCCGTGGTCGGCGGCCCAGCGGCTGAAGCGGGGCCAGGTGGTGTCGGTGGCCGTGTCGGGCAGGTGGGTCACCGGGGCCTCCCGGACGGCCGAGACGCACGGCCCCTCGCCGTACTGCTCCTGGAAGCGGTCCACCTCGAAGCAGACCGGTACCGTCGCGGCCACGGTGTCGATGCGGCCCCCGGCCCGCAGCAGCGTCACGGCCACCTCGCACCCCTCGCCCACGAGTTCGCGGGCCGCGCGGCAGATCTCCGCGGCGAGGTCCTCCACCTCCTCGGAGGCACGGAAGCGGTGGGTGATGGCGGCCAGGCGTGCGGCGAGGTCACCGGTGGGGGTCTGGGTCATGCCCACCATCGTCGCCCGCCGGCGGCACGAGTGCCACCGCAGTCAGCCGAGGACCTCCTCCGGGGAGCCGCGGCGCAGCACCCGGCCGGCGTCCATGAGCACCACGGCGTCGGCCAGCCGGGCCTCGTCGTGGTCGTGGGTCACCAGCAGCGCGGTGGTCGAGCTCTCGGCCACGAGGCGCCGCAGGTCCTGCCCCAGGGCCACGCGCAGGTCGCGGTCGAGGGCGCTGAGGGGCTCGTCGAGCAGGAGCACGTCCGGGTCCGCGGCCAGCCCCCGCGCCAGGGCCACACGCTGCCGCTGGCCGCCGGAGAGGGTGCGCGGGTCGCGGTCCTGGGTGCCGGGCAGGCCCACCTGCTCCAGCAGCTCGGCCGTGCGCTGCCGGCGGGCGGCGCGGGAGACGCCGCGCAGGCGCAGGGCGTAGCCCACGTTGTCGGCCACGGAGAGGTGGTCGAACAACTGGCCGTCCTGGAAGACGAGCACGAAGTTGCGGCGGTGCGGTGGCACGCCGGTGACCTCCCGTCCGCCGAAGCACACCGTGCCGGCTGCGACCTGCTCGAGGCCGGCCACCACACGCAGCAGCGTGCTCTTGCCGCACCCGGAGGGGCCGAGGACGGCGGTCATGGTGCCGCGGGGCAGGTCGAGGTCCACGGCGTCCAGGGCGCGGACGGAGCCACGGCGCGCGGGGAAGTCCACGGTGGCGCCGCGCACCTCCAGGCCAGCGGGGCGGTCGGTCTCGGCAGGGCGGTCGGTCTCGGCGGGGCGGGTGGGCTCGGCATCGGATGACGTCACCAGGAACCTCCGGCGGACGGGGCGAGGCGGTCGACCACGGCCATGACGGCCACGGTCACGGCGGCCAGCAGCACGCTGGCCGCCAGGGCGAGGCCGAAGCCGGAGCCGCCGGGACGGCCCACCAGCTCGGCGATGACGACGGGGACGGTCGGGGCGTCCGGTCGGGCCAGGAAGCTCGTGGCGCCGAACTCCCCCAGGCACACCGCGAGCGCGAAGCCAGCCGCAGCGGCAGCGGGGCGGGCGGCCAGGCGGGCGTCCACGGTGAGGAACTGCCGCCACGGCGGGGCCCCCAGGGAGGCGGCCACCTGCCGCTGCCGGTCGTCGATGCCCTGGAGCACCGGGGTCAGGGTGCGCACCACCAGCGGGGCGGCCACGAGCGCCTGCGCCAACGGGACGAGCAGCGGTGAGCTGCGCAGGTCCACCGGCGGGGAGTCCAGGGCGATGAGGAAGCCGAAGCCCACCGTCACCGCGGAGACCCCCAGCGGCACCATGAAGAGCAGGTCGAGCACGCGGACGGTGGCCGCCCGGGCCGGCGTGCGGGTGGGCCGCGAGAGCGCGATGGCGACGAGCACCCCCAGCACGAGCGCCACCATCGTGCCGTCCACCGCGGCGCGCCAGGAGTTCTCCAGCGCCTGGAGCACAGTGACCTGGAGGCCGGCGTCGGCGGCCGCCTCCGGGGAGGACAGAGCGCGGTAGTTGCGCAGCGACCAGGCAGTCCCCTCCGCGGTGCGCACCTGCAGCGAGCGCACCACCAAGGTGGCCACCGGTGCGGTGACGAAGGCCAGCACGGCCACAGCCACGGCCACCGCGGGCAGGTCGCCCCGGCGCACCGGGCGCGGCGCCGCCCCCGCCCCCGTGGCCC
>NZ_KV824279.1:0-6523 GCF_001816045.1 Kytococcus sp. HMSC28H12 | reverse complement strand
GCCCCCACCGGCCCCGATGCGGGGAGCCGCACCGGGGGCACGGGGCTGGCCGGGCTCCGCGAGCGCCTGCGCCAGGCCGGCGGGCGCCTGGAGACCCACCCCACCGCCGACATGTTCACCCTCGTGGCCACCCTGCCCACCGACGCACCCACGCCTGCCCCGTCCCACCAGGAGACCCGATGACCCCCGACGCCACCGGCACCACCCCGGCCCGCACCCGCGTGCTGCTGGTGGAGGACGAGACCCTCATCCGCGAGGCGTTGGCCTCCCTGCTGGCCCTGGAGGACGACCTCGAGGTGGTGGGCCGCGCCGGGTCGGTGGCCGAGGCCCAGGCGGTGCTGCGCTCCACCGAGGTGGACGTGGCCCTGCTGGACCTGCAGCTCCCGGACGGCGACGGCATCGACCTGGCCGTGCACCTGGCCCAGGTGCAGCCGCAGGCGGCGAGCCTCGTCATCACCAGCCACGGGCGACCGGGGTACCTCAAGCGCGCTCTGGAGAACGGGGTGCGCGGGTTCCTGCCCAAGACCGTGGGACGCCGCGCGCTCACCGAGGCCGTGCGCACGCTGGCCACCGGCGGGCGGTACGTGGACCAGGAGCTCGCCGCCGACGCCCTGGCCGCGGGCGCCTCGCCCCTGAGCGCCCGGGAGGCCGATGTGCTGGAGCTCTCCGCCGACGCGGCCCCGGTGGAGGAGATCGCCGAGCGGGCGCACCTCTCCCCCGGCACGGTGCGCAACTACCTCTCGGCGGCGGTCACCAAGACCGGCACGGCCAACCGGCACGAGGCCGCGCGGGTGGCCCGCGCCAAGGGGTGGATCTGAGGGGTCCCGGCTCGATGCGGGGGCACGGGCCGACGAGGGGACCGAGCCGGTGCGGGTGGCCCGCATGACGTCCGTCATGCCGCGGCGGTGACGCCTCCCCGGCATCCGGTGCACGGGCTCACGGGTGGGTGGCCGGTGGCGGCCCGAGGCTGGAGCCACCACCGAGACACCAGGAGGCCACCGTGCTGGACGCACTGCAGAACTTCACCGAGGGCCTGCCGCCCGCCCTCCAGTGGGCCGGCGTCGCGCTCGTGAGCGCCATCCCGTTCGTGGAGAGCTACTTCAGCTCCACCATCGGCGTGCTGGCGGGGCTGCACCCCGCCGTGGCCGTCGCCGCCGCCGTGGTGGGAAACGTCGTCTCGATGCTGCTCTTCGTGACCCTGGCCGGCACGGGCCGCGCCCTGGCCACCTCCGGCGCCGAGGAGGAGTCCCCCCGCCGGCGCCGCTTCCGCCGGGCCTTCGACCGCTGGGGCGTGCCGGGTGTCTCGCTGCTGGGCCAGACCATGCTGCCCAGCCAGATCACCTCCGCCCTCATGGTGGGCCTGGGCGCCGACCGCCGCGCCGTCATCGGCTGGCAGTGCGTGAGCATCGTGCTGTGGGGCGTGCTCTTCGGCGCCCTGTCCAGCCAGGGCGTGCAGCTGCTGCGCTGAGACGGGTCAGGCGCGGCGGGCCGTGGCCAGGAAGGTCGGGTAGTCGCCATCCGGCTTGGTCACGGCCACACCGTCGACCACCGTCACCCGCTCGAACCCGGCGTCGGCCAGCCAGAGGCTGAACTGCTCGCGGTCGAACCCGTCGTGGCCGTGGAAGTCGTCCACCTGGGCGTGGAAGGAACCGTCCGGGTCGGTGTCCAGGTCGAGCACCGCGAGGTGGCCGCCCTCGGCGAGGAGGTCGTGCAGGGCGCCGAGCACCGGCGGCACCTCGACCAGGTGGTGCAGCACCAGGCTGCAGACCACCACGTCGAAGCGCTCGGAGGGCACGGCATCGCGGGTGAGGTCGAGCTCGAGCACGCGGGTGCCGGCGGGCAGGTCGCCCTCGGCCACCTTGGCGCGCATCACCGCGAGCATGCCCGCCGAGGTGTCGGCCAGGGTCACCCGGCCCACGTGGTCGGCCAGGGCAGCGGCCACCAGCCCGGTGCCGGCGCCGTACTCCAGCAGCCGCTCGTCGCCGCGCAGGTCGAGCGCGTCGACCACGGCACCGGCCACGGCGGCCGCCTCCTCGCGCTTGCCGGGGGTGCCGTCCCAGGTGGCCGCGCGGTCGTCGAAGTGGCTGCCGTGGTGGTCGGGGTCGTGGTGCGGGTGCTCGGGCACGGAGGCCTCCTGGCCGGTGGGTGCGCGACGGGTGAGGTGCCCCGTCACCATCCGGAGTATGCCGCGAGATCGGCCGGGTCCACCTCGCCACGAGCGGCCTCGACGCGGGCGTCGAGGAGCCGGTCGAGTGCGAGGTCCAGCTGATCGGCGCCGATGGTGAGCGGCGGCGTGATCTCCCGGACGTTGTCGCGCACCGGGTAGGCCACCACCCCGTGGCCCCAGCCGGCAAAGCTCGTGGCCGCCGCGAGCGCCGCGTCCCCCGGCGACCCCGCGCTCACTTGCCGGAGCCGTCCAGGTCCTGCCCGTCCTGCGTGGACGGGAACTCGTCGATGGCGCGCACGGCCTCGGTGAACTCCACCTCGACGTCGCGGCGGCGGTCCAGGTGGATGCCGGCGATCATGCAGCGCACGGACCCACCGGCCAGCTCGATGGTGGGGATGTCCACGGCCACGATGCGGCAGGACTCCTCGATGGCGGCCACCTGCGCGTCGGTCAGCGAGCGGCGGGCACGGCCCGACATCGCCATGATGCGCTGCGGCCTGCCGTCGGTGTCCTTGCCCATGAGCTCGATGGCGTTGCCGGCGAACTCGCGCACCTGCTCCTCGGTGATCTCCACGATCTTGCGGCCGTTCACCGTGAGGCGCTCGCCCACGGCCCAGCGACGCTTCTCGTCCTTGATCATGTCCAGGGCGAACAGGGCCACGTCCGTGCCGATGGTGGCGATGACGTTGGTGTGGTACACCGGCACGCCGTCGGAGTCCACGGCGTCGAAGGCCATGGGCTCGTAGCCGAAGTCGGCGCAGAAGCGCTCCAGCACCATCTCGTCGGCGCGGTGGCTGCGCGCGGTGTAGGCCACGCGCGAGACGTGGTCGAGCACCATCGCGCCGGTGCCCTCGAGGAAGATGCCGTCGGGCTCCAGGCCGGAGTAGTCCACGATCGTCTGCACGCGGTAGGTGCTCTTGAGCATCTCCAGCACGTCGGCGCGGCGCTCGAGGCGGCGGTTGGAGGCGTACATCGGGTAGACGGCCACGTAGCCGCCGGCGTGGGTGGAGACCCAGTTGTTGGGGAACACGCTGTCGGGGCGGGTGAGCTCGTCGTCCTCGAACACGTGCACGGTCACGCCGGCCTCGCGCAGCGCCTCGGCCAGGGCGTCCATCTCGGCGATGGCCTGCTGCGACACGGTGGCGGCGTCGGTGCCCTCGGCCACCTCGGACTGGAACGCGTTGTCGGCGGCGGTCGAGGGGTTGGGGGTGAAGTTCAGGGCGCGGACGAGGATGACGCTGGAGGGGGCCTGTGCACTCATGGGGTCAAATCTACCGGTGCTCCCGACCGTGCCCCGCCCCCCACGGACAGGCCGTGCCTCAGTCGGCCAGCAGGTCGGCGTACTGCGGCTCGTCCCGCATGAGGTGGCGCACGTAGGAGCAGTCCGGGCGCACGGTGCGGCCGGCCTCGCGCGCGGCCTCGAGTGCGGCCCCCACCACGGCCCGCGCCACCCCCTGGCCACGGTGCTCCGGCAGGGTCACGGTGTGCGGCATCACCTGCACGTCACCGTCCAGGTGGTACTCGGTGAAGCCGGCCAGCTCCCCGTCGACGTACCCCTCGAAGCGCTGCTCGGCGGTGTTCTGCCGCACGGTCACGGTCGGGTCAGTCATTGTCGCCTCCGGTGTCTCCCATGTGGGCCGCCGCGGCGCCCGCATCGGCCTCGTCCTGGTTGTCGGACCACTGCCACCCTGCCACCTCGGGCAGGTCCACCCCGTGCGCGTAGGCGTGGGCGCGGGCCTCCAGGCGCTTGTCCTCCATGCGCTGGCGCAGCCCGGCGTGGCGTGCGCGCAGCCCCGGCACGTGGTCGATGACGTCCATCACCAGGTGGTACCGGTCGAGGTCGTTGCGCATGAGCATGTCGAACGGCGTGGTGGTGGTGCCCTCCTCCAGGTAGCCGCGCACGTGGAAGTCCGACCCGGTGTCGTTGCGGTACACCAGCCGGTGGATGAGCCACGGGTAGCCGTGGTAGGCGAACACCACCGGGGTGCCCTCGGGGAACAGGGCCCGGAACTGGTCGCGGTCCATGCCGTGCGGGTGCTCGCCGGAGTCCTGCAGCCGCATCAGGTCCACCACGTTCACCACCCGCACCCTGAGCCCCGGCAGCTCGCGCTCCAGCAGGGTGGCCGCGGCCAGCACCTCCACGGTGGGGACGTCTCCGGCGCAGGCCAGCACCACGTCCGGCAGCTCCCCGTCGCGCACCGTGCCGGCCCACTCCCAGGTCCCGATGCCGCGCGTGCAGTGGGCGACCGCCTCCTCCATCGACAACCAGGTGGGCGTGGGCTGCTTGCCGGCCACCACCACGTTGACGTACTGCCGCGAGCGCAGGCAGTGGTCCATGGTGGACAGCAGGGTGTTGGCGTCCGGCGGCAGGTACACGCGGATGATCTCGGCCTTCTTGTTCACCACGTGGTCGATGAAGCCCGGGTCCTGGTGGGAGAAGCCGTTGTGGTCCTGCCGCCACACGTGCGAGCTGAGCAGGTAGGTGAGCGAGGCCAGCGGGCGCCGCCACTCGATGCCGTTGGTGACCTTGAGCCACTTGGCGTGCTGGTTGAACATCGAGTCCACGATGTGGATGAACGCCTCGTAGCTGCTCATGAGGCCGTGGCGGCCGGTGAGCAGGTAACCCTCCAGCCAGCCCTGGCACTGGTGCTCGCTGAGCACCTCCATGACCCGGCCCGACGGGCCGAGGGGCTCCCCGGCGTCGTTCGGGTGGTACTCCCCCATCCACTGCTTGGGGGTCACCTCGTAGACGTCCTGCAGGCGGTTCGACGCGGTCTCGTCCGGCCCGAACACACGGAAGTTCTGCAGGTTGGCGGCCACCACGTCGCGCAGCCAGGCCCCCATGCGGCGGGTGGGCTCCACCACCTCGGCGCCGCGCTCCTCCACCGGGACGGCGTAGCGGCGGAAGTCGGGCAGCTCCAGCTCCTGCAGCACCGCGCCACCGTTGGTCACCGGGTTGGCGGACATGCGGGCGGTGCCCTCCGGTGCGGTGGCGGCGATCTCCGGCAGCAGGGCGCCGTCGGCGTCGAACAGCTCCTCGGGGCGGTAGGAGCGCAGCCAGTCCTCCAGCACCCTCAGGTGCTCGGGGGTGTCGCGGGCGCTGGCCAGGGGCACCTGGTGGGAGCGCCAGTGGCCCTCGGTCTGCCTGCCGTCCACCTCGGCCGGGCCGGTCCAGCCCTTGGGGGTGCGGAAGACGATCATCGGCCAGGCCGGGCGGTGCGCGTGCGGCACGGAGCCGTCGGCGGCGGTGGGGTCCTGGCCCTGCTCGGCGCGCACCGCCGCATCGGCCTTGAAGCGGGCGATCATGTCGAGCGCCTCGTCGAGCACGGCTGCGAAGCGCTGGTGGATGCTGATCGGGTCCTCGTCGTCGAACCCGGCGGTGAAGAACAGCGGCGTGTGGCCGTACCCGGTCATGAGTGCGGCCAGCTCGTCCTCGGGGATGCGGGCGAGCACCGTGGGGTTGGCGATCTTGTAGCCGTTGAGGTGCAGCACCGGCAGCACCACCCCGTCGGTGTGCGGGTTGAGGAACTTGTTGGAGTGCCACGCGGTGGCCAGCGGACCGGTCTCGGCCTCGCCGTCACCCACCACGGTGAAGGCCAGCTGGTCGGGGTTGTCGAACACCGCCCCGTAGGCGTGGGAGAGCGCGTACCCCAGCTCGCCGCCCTCGTGGAGGGATCCGGGGACCTCCGGGGAGACGTGCGAGGGGATGCCGCCGGGAAAGCTGAACTGCTTGAACAGCCGCTGCAGGCCGGCCTCGTCGCGCGTGATGCCGGGGTAGGTCTCGGTGTACGTGCCCTCGAGGTAGGTGGAGGCCACCAGGCCCGGGCCGCCGTGGCCGGGGCCGGTCACGTAGAACGCGTTGAGCCCGCGCTGCCGGATGGCCCGGTTCATGTGCGCGTAGAGGAAGGTGAGCCCGGGCGTGGTGCCCCAGTGGCCCAGCAGGCGGGGCTTCACGTGGTCCTCGGTGAGCGGCTGGCGCAGCAGGGGGTTGTCGAGCAGGTAGATCTGCCCCACGGAGAGGTAGTTGGCGGCCCGCCACCACTGGTGGATCCGTGCGGCCTCCTCGGCCGTCAGCGGGGTGGAGGGTCGGTCGGGCCAGGCGGTCGGTGCGGTCACAGCGG
Organism: Kytococcus sp. HMSC28H12; assembly: GCF_001816045.1. Taxonomy (NCBI): domain Bacteria; kingdom Bacillati; phylum Actinomycetota; class Actinomycetes; order Micrococcales; family Kytococcaceae; genus Kytococcus; species Kytococcus sp. HMSC28H12. Next base: position 235 of record NZ_KV824279.1, on the reverse strand, counting down.
CTCCTCGAGGGTGGTGTCGCTCACCGGGCGCCGGCGGTCCCCGGGCCCGCTCACCACGCTAGCCACCCCAGCCGGTCCGGCGCACCTCGACACCCCTGCCAAACCCTTGGCCAACTCCTGACCGCGGCTTGGTCCGTGCTCGAGGGACGCGGGGCCACCATCACGAGGACCCCCTCACCCCCCTTGGAGGACACCATGCGTCGCCCCCTCGCGCTCACCCCCCTCGTCGCCCTGG
>NZ_KV824278.1:0-5656 GCF_001816045.1 Kytococcus sp. HMSC28H12 | reverse complement strand
CGCGGGCCAGGCGCTCGGCACCCGAGGCGGTGCGGTCGCGCGCCCCCTCGGCGGCCAGCTCGTCCTCGTCCAGCACACCGTTCTTGGCCAGGCCGGTCACCAGCGCCCAGCGCATGTCGGTGTCCACGGTCAGGCCCGGCAGCTCGGTGGTGCCGTCCCCCAGCGCGCGCAGGCGGGCCACGCCGGCCTCCCCGCGCACGGCGGCGGCCCATGCGGTGGCCAGCTGCAGTTGCAGGTCCGAGCCCGGGGCGGCCTGCTCCACCAGGCGGCCCAGCTCGTCGGCCAGGCGCTGGGCGGTGGCCTCGCGGTGCTGCGGCGCCACGTAGCGGCCGGCGGCGGCCTCCAGCTGCGAGAGCAGGATGCGCACCAGCGTGGAGTCGGTCTCCCCGGGCAGGGCGCGCAGCCCCAGCTCGATGAAGTCGCGCGCCGACATCTGCGCGTCGCGGGTCATGTCCCACGCGGCCCCCAGCACCACGGCGCGGGGCAGCGAGTCGGTGAAGGCCGCCACGTGCTCGGTGGCCGTCGCCAGGCTGTGGGCGTCCAGGCGCACCTTGCAGTAGCCCAGGTCGTCGTCGTTGAGCAGCAGCAGGTCAGGGCGGGCGCGGCCCACCAGCTGCGGCAGCTCGGTGCGCTCGCCGGTGACGTCCAGCTCCCAGCGGTCAGTGCGCTGCAGGGAGCCGTCCACCAGGTCGTAGGCGCCCACGGCGATGCGGTGCGGGCGCAGGGTGGGCAGCTCGGCGGTGGCCTTCTGCTCGATGGCCGCGGCGGTCACGGTGCCGGCGTCGTCCACCTCGAGGACGGGGGAGAGGGTGTTGACCCCCGCCGTCTCCAGCCAGGCGGCCACCCACGGGCCGAGGTCGCGGCCGGAGGTCGCCTCGAGGTGGCGGGTGAGGTCGGCCAGGGTGGTGTTGCCCCACTTGTGCTCGGCGAAGTAGGCGCGCAGCCCGTCGCGGAAGGCGTCCTCGCCCACGTAGGCCACCAGCTGCTTGAGCACACTGGCGCCCTTGGCGTAGGTGATGCCGTCGAAGTTCACCTCCACGTCCGCGAGGTCGCGGATCTCGGCCACGATCGGGTGCGTGGAGGAGAGCTGGTCCTGGTGGTACGCCCAGGTCTTCTCGCTGATGGCGAAGGTGGTCCACGCGGTGTCCCACTGCGTGGCCTCGGTCTGGCAGGTGGTGGACGCCCACTCGGCGAAGGACTCGTTGAGCCACAGGTCGTTCCACCACTTCATGGTCACCAGGTTGCCGAACCACATGTGGGCCAGCTCGTGGAGGATGGTGAGGGCCCGGCGCTCCACGAGGGTGTCGGGCACGGCGGAGCGGAAGACGTAGATCTCGGCGAAGGTCACGCAGCCCGCGTTCTCCATCGCCCCCATGTTGTACTCCGGCGTGAAGACCTGGTCGTACGTGCGGAAGGGGTACGGCTGGTCGAAGTACTCCTCGAAGAACGCGAAGCCGGCCTTGGTGATGGCGAAGACGTTGTCGGCGTCCAGGTGCTGCTCGAGGCTCCTGCGGGCCAGCACGCCCAGCGGCACGGTGCCGTTGCGGGTCTCCACCGAGTCCTCGAAGCGCACGTACGGCCCGGCCACCACGGCGGTGATGTAGCAGGAGATCGGGGGAGTGGGCTCGAAGGTGAAGGTGGCGCGCTCCACCGGGTTCTCGCCGTCGAGGGTGCCTGTGCCGGCGGGCACGCCCTGCGGGGTGGCCTCGTTGCTCAGCACCTGCCAGTGCGCCGGGGCGGTGATGGTGAACCGGAAGGTGGCCTTGAGGTCCGGCTGCTCGAACACCGGGAACATGCGGCGGCAGTCGGCCACCTCGAACTGGGTGTACAGGTACACCTCGCCGTCGGCCGGGTCCACGAAGCGGTGCAGGCCCTCGCCGGTGTTCATGTAGCGGCCCACGCCCTCCACCAGCAGCTCGTGCTCGCCCTCGGTGAGGCCGGGCACCGGCAGGCGGGCGCCGTCGAAACGGGAGGTGTCTAGCGCGGCGCCGTCGAGCGTCGCGCGGGTGACTCGGTCGCCGATGAAGTCGATGAAGGTGTCGCCGGCCCCCAGCGCCGTGAACCGCACCACCGAGCGCGTGGCGAAGGTGGACGGACCGGTCGTGACGTCCGTGGTCACCTCGTAGCTGTGCGTCGCGATGAGCTGCGAGCGCTCCATTGCCTCGTCGCGGGTGAGGTTCTTGCCGGGCACGGGGTACTCCAGGGGGTGGGGGCCGGTGGACAGCGGCAGTGTGCCACGCAGATGGTGCAGATCACGAGGCCGCGGCGGGGCCCGTGGGTGGGCGGTGGTGTCGTCGGCGGGGCGGGTGACGGTGGCAGACTCGGAGGCATGACCGACGCATCGCAGACGACGCAGCGCACGCAGGTCGAGATGTTCTTCGACCCCACCTGCCCCTGGGCCTGGATGACCAGCCGCTGGCTCATGGAGGTGGCCGAGGCCCGTGACCTCGAGGTCACCTGGTCCCTCATGTCGCTGGCCGTGCTCAACGACGGGCGCGACCTCCCCGCGGAGTACGCCGAGAGCATGCAGCTCGCGTGGGGTCCGGCCCGTGTGGTGTCGGCCGCCGTGGCCGCCCACGGCCAGGAGGTGGCCAAGCCCCTCTACGACGCCCTCGGCACCCGCCTGCACCCGGGTGGCCGCAAGCCCGGCGACCGGACCGAGGCCGAGGCCCTCATCGCCGAGGCGCTGGCCGAGGTGGGCCTGCCCGCCGAGCTGGCCCAGGTGGCCTACCCCGGTGGCGTGGGCAACAACCCCGAGGACGAGGTGACCGCGGACCTGCGGACGCGCCAGCAGCGTGCCGTCGACCTCGTGGGCGACGACGTGGGCACTCCGGTGATCCGGATCGGCGACACCGCCTTTTTCGGCCCGGTGGTCACCCCGGCCCCCACCGGCGAGGCCGCGCTCCAACTGTGGGACGGCGTGGTGCAGGCCGCCTCGGTGCCCGGCTTCTTCGAGCTCAAGCGCTCCCGCGACGTCGGCCCCCAGTTCGGTTGAGCGACGCCGCGCCGAGCACCCGACGCACGTACCTCTGACAGGAGACCCATGAAGATCCACCTCGGTGGCGACCACGCCGCCTACGACCTGCAGCGCCACCTCGTGCAGTGGCTCACCGACGCCGGCCACGAGGTCGTGGACCACGGCCCGGCCGAGTACGACGCCGTGGACGACTACCCGGTGTTCGTCCTGCCCGCCGCGCGGGCCGTGGCCGAGGACCCGGCCTCGCTCGGCATCGTGCTGGGCGGCTCGGGCAACGGGGAGCAGATCGCGGCCAACAAGGTGGCCGGCGTGCGCGCGGCGCTGGCCTGGAGCCCGGAGCTGGCCGTCCTGGCCCGCCAGCACAACGACGCCCGCATCCTGAGCCTGGGGGCGCGCTTCCTGGACACCGCCACCGCCGAGGCGATCGTGGAGGCCTTCGTCACCACGGAGTTCACCGGCGAGGAGCGTCACGCCCGTCGGGTGGCGATGGTGGAGGCCTACGAGAAGGACGGCACCCTGCCGGCCTGACCAGGACGACCGGCCGTAGCGCACGACGAGGCCCCCACCACCTGGTGGGGGCCTCGTCGTCTCCCCGGCACGGCCGGGGGAGGGGCTCAGGCCTGCTGCTCGTCGCCGCTCAGGCCGTCCAGGTGCTCGCCCACCTTGTCGCCACCGGAGGCGATCTGGTCACCGAACTTGTTGCCGGTCGCGTCGTCGACGCGGTCACCGGCGGCGTCGATGGCGCCATCCACCTTCTCGCGCTGCGCGTCGTAGCCCTTGCCTGCCAGGTCCTTGGCGTTGTCCATGATGCCCATGGTGTTCTCCGTTCGTCGGGTGACTGCGGTGCGCGACCCGGGTGGGTCGCCCGCACCCACCCTGTCAGCCCGGCGTGAGGGGCGCAAGGAAAAGGGGGACGACGAGAGCCCCGCGGGGGTGTCCGCGGGGCTCTCGTACGACGTGGAGCGGGCGACGGGAATCGAACCCGCACAACCAGTTTGGAAGACTGGGGCTCTACCATTGAGCTACGCCCGCACGCGTGGTGACCTGCTTGCCGCCGCGTGCAGCCGCGTGGCGGTCTGCTGCCGGTGGCATGCACCGCAGGCCGATGCACCGGGATACCCTACCCTGTCGGCGCCGCGGTCGTGCGCCGAGCACGGGGTATGGCGCAGCTTGGTAGCGCGTCCGCTTTGGGAGCGGAAGGCCGCCGGTTCGAATCCGGCTACCCCGACCGTCTAGCATTGATCCCCATTGCGATCGCGTGGCGACACGGCGTGGTCGCTGGACGACGGGGCCGCAGCCGGCCCCATCCCCCTGAACCAACGGAGACGAGTGACGTGAAGAGTGCTGTCGAGAACCTGGACCCGACCCGCGTGAAGGTGGCGGTGGAGGTTCCCCACGAGGAGCTCAAGCCCGCCCTCGACGAGGCGTACAAGACCATCGCCGGCCAGGTCCAGATCCCCGGCTTCCGCAAGGGCAAGGTCCCGGCTCGCATCATCGACCAGCGCTTCGGCCGTGGCGCCGTGGTGCAGGAGGCCGTCAACGCTCAGCTCCCCGAGCTGTACGCCCGCGCCATCACCGAGAACGACCTGCAGCCCATCGGCGAGCCGCAGCTCGAGCTCACCGACGTGCCCGTGGCCGACGGCGACCCGCTGAAGTTCACCGTCGAGGTCGACGTGCGTCCCGCCATCGAGCTGCCGGACACCGCCGGCATGAGGGTGGAGGTCGCCGCGGCCGAGGTGTCCGAGGAGGACGTGCAGAAGCGCATGGACGACCTGCGCGAGCGCTTCGGCACCCTCAAGGGGGTGGACCGCGCCGTGGCCACCGACGACCACGTCTCCATGGACCTGCGTGCCGAGATCGACGGCGACGAGATCGACTCCGTGGAGGGCGTCTCCTACCAGGTCGGTCAGGGCACCATGATCGACGGCCTCGACGAGGCCCTCGTGGGCATGTCCGCCGGCGAGTCCAAGACCTTCACCGCCCCGCTGGCCGGCGGCGACCGTCAGGGCGAGGACTCCCAGGTGACCGTCACCGTGCAGTCGGTCAAGGAGCGCGAGCTGCCCGAGGTCGACGACGAGTTCGCCCAGCTGGCGTCCCCGTTCGACACCGTCGAGGAGCTGAAGGCCGACCTGTGCAAGCAGGCAGAGCGCAACGCCACCTTCCAGCAGGGCATCGAGGCCCGCGACAAGATCCTCGAGCAGCTCCTGGGCCAGCTCGAGATCCCGGTGCCGGCCGCCATCGTGGAGGCTGAGGTGAACTCCCACCTCGAGGGTGAGGGTCGTCAGGACGACGCCGACCACCGCGCCGAGGTCACCAAGTCCACCGAGGACGCCCTGCGTGCGCAGTTCCTCATGGACGCCCTGGTGGAGCGCGACGAGGTGGAGGTCGAGCAGAACGAGCTGCTCGAGTACCTCATGATGTCCGCGCAGTCCTCCGGCATGGACCCCAACCAGTTCATCGGCATGCTCGACCAGCAAGGTCAGATCGGCGCCGTCGTCGAGGAGGTGCGCCGCCGCAAGGCCCTGGCCGCCGTCCTGGAGACCGCCGAGATCGTGGACACCAACGGCAAGTCCGTGGACCTGGGTGCGCTCGAGGACGACGCCGAGGGCGAGGGTGACGAGGCGACCGAGGGTGAGGGTGACGAGGCGACCGAGGGTGAGGAGGCCGCCGAGAAGCCGG
>NZ_KV824277.1:0-24045 GCF_001816045.1 Kytococcus sp. HMSC28H12 | reverse complement strand
CTCGACAGTCGAGTTCAGCACCGGTGCGGACCTGGGTGGGGGTGGCGGTCGAGAACGGCACCGGTGCGGTTCTCGGCCACCGGGGCGTCAGACGATGTTGAACTCCCGCCGCAGCCCGGCCCCGGCGAAGCGCTCGGTGCTCATGCCCGACACGTCCACCGAGAGCGCGTCGCCGCGGTACATCTCCGCCATCACCTGGCCCACCGCCGGGCCCTGCAGGAACCCGTGGCCGGAGAACCCGGTGGCGTACAGGAACCGCGAGACGCCCTCGGCCTCGCCGATGAGCGCGTTGTGGTCCGGTGTCACCTCGTAGTAGCCGGCCCAGCGGGAGGCCATGCCCACCTCCTCCAGCAGCGGCACGCGGCGCTCGGCCACCTCGATGACCTGCTCCAGCCACGCGTCGGTGTGCTCCAGCGACCAGCCCGGCTCCTCGTCCTGGTTGGACATGCCCACCAGCAGCCCCGGGCCCTCGCGGTGGAAGTACAGGGTGCTGGAGAAGTCGATGGTGAAGGGCACCCGGTCGGGCAGGTCCGCGATGGGCTCGGTCACCAGCAGCTCGCGGCGCACCGGGTCCACGGGCAGGTCCACGCCCACCATCTCGCCCAGCCTCCGCGACCACGCACCGGCGCAGCAGACCACCGTGTCGGTGGCGATGTCGCCCTGGCTGGTCACCACCCCGGTGAGGGTGTCGCCGTCGCGCACCACGTCGGTCACCTCGCACTGGCGGATGATGCGCACACCCAGCGCGCGGGCGGCCCGGGCGTAGCCCTGCACCACGGACTCCGGCGTGCAGTGCCCGGCCTCCGGCGACCAGACGCCCGCGAGGAGCCCCTCGGTGGAGGCCAGCGGCGACATCGCTGCCGCCTCCTCCACCCCGATGATCCGGCTCGCCAGGCCCAGGGAGTTCTGCAGCTCCACGTTGCGCTCGAAGGTGTGCAGGTCCTCCTCGCGCTCGAGCAGGAACAGGTAGCCGCTCTCGTGGTAGTCGATCTCCTGGTCGAACAGCTCGGGGAAGTTCCGGAACACCTCCAGGCTGCGCATGCCCAGCTCCACGTTCACGGCATCGCTGAACTGCGCGCGTACGCCACCGGCGGCCTTGCAGGTGGAGCCGGAGCCCAGCTCGTCCTTCTCGAGCACCACCACGTCCGTGGTGCCGCCCTTGGCCAGGTGGTAGGCGGTGGACAGGCCCATGACGCCGCCGCCGATGACGACGACCTCGGCGCGGGTGGGGAAGGTCTTGTCCGACATGGGTACTCCTTGCGGTTCGTGCCGGTCAGGCGCCGGCGACGTGGTCGGGGACGCTGCGCTCGGCCTCCGGGACCTCCTCCAACTCGCCGCGCGCCAGGGCCCGGGTGTGGTCGGTCATCTCCCGGCGCAGGACGCCGGAGAGCAGGTAGAGGCCGATGAGGTTGGGCAGGGTGAGCAGGAAGAACATGGCGTCGGAGAACCCGACGACGGTGTCCAGCGAGACGGCGGCACCGACCACGATCATGAGCAGCCAGAGCAGGTCGTAGCCCAGCTCGGCGGCCCGGCTGTTGCCGAAGACGTAGCCGGCGGCCTTCTTGCCGTAGTACGAGTAGCTCAGCACCGTGCTGAAGGCCAGCAGCAGCACGATGGCGGTGAGCAGCCACGGGAACAGGGCGTGCACGGTGCCGAACGCCTCGGAGGTGAGGGCCACCCCGTCGGCCTCGGACGAGGTGTGCAGCCCGGTGACCACGATGGCCAGGGCCGTCATGGTGCAGATGACCACCGAGTCGATGAAGGGCTCGAGGGAGGCGACGATGCCCTCCTGGGCGGGGCGGCGGGTGCGCACGGTGGAGTGCGCGATGCCGGCCGAGCCCACACCGGCGGCGTTGGAGAACAGCGCACGCTGGATGCCCACGATGGCCACGCCGACGACGCCGCCCTCGACGCCCTTGCCGGTGAACGCCCCGGAGAGGATCTCCGAGACGGCGTGCGGCAGGTGGCCGATGTTGGTCGCCAGCACCACGAGCACGCACAGCACGTAGCTGACGGCCATGATCGGCGTGAGGCGGCTGGTCCACCGCGCGATGCTGGTGATGCCGCCCAGGATCACGGCGCCGGCCAGCACGGCCAGCACCACGCCCACGAGCCAGCCCTTGTCGGCCAGGTAGCTCTCATCGCCGCCGGTGACGCCCGCCAGCTGCACCGCCACCTGGTTGGCCTGGAAGATGTTGCCGGCTCCCAGGGCGCCGATCGCCATGGAGACGGCGTACATCCCCGCGAGCACCACACCGAGCGGGGCCAGGCCCTTCTCCGCCAGCCCGCGCTGCAGGTAGTACATCGGGCCGCCGGAGACGCTGCCGTCGTCGTTGATGCGGCGGTACTTCGCTCCCAGGGTGGCCTCGGCGGCCTTGAGGGACATGCCGAGGAACCCGGCCAGGATGATCCACAGCGTGGCGCCGGGTCCGCCGATGGTGATGGCCACGGCCACGCCGGCCACGTTGCCCAGGCCGACGGTGCCGGAGAGCTCGGTGGCCATGGCCTGGTAGCTGGTGATCTCGCCGGGGTCGGTGCGCCGGTTGTGGCGCCCCTGCACGATGCCGCGCAGCTGCCGGTAGCCGTAGGCGAACTGGGGGCCGATGAGGGCCGTCATCACCAGTCCGCCCAGCAGCAGCCAGACGACGAGGTAGGGCATCTCGGTGTCGGCCAGCGGGAAGGTGGCGAAGACCACCGAGCTCAGCCACTCGACCACCGGGCCGAACCAGGACTCCATCCAGGCGTCCACGCCGGACTTCTCCGCGGCGGTCAGCACGGCAGCTGCCCGCGCAGGCGCATCGCCTCGCGGACCCGGTCGCGGGCCAGCTGGCCGGCTGCCGCGTGCGGGATGGTCCCGGACTCGGCGGCGGCCTGCAGCACGGTGGTGGTGTTGGTGCGCATCCGCTCGGTGACCGTGGGCACGATCTGCGTGGTGTCCACGCCGAAGGGGGAGTAGCGGTCGCGCATGCCGAAGGCCGCGGCGATGATGCCGCCGGCGTTGGCGATGAAGTCCGGCACCACGGTGACGCCGCGGTCGGCCAGGGCCTGCTGGGCAGCGGCGTCGGTGGGCAGGTTGGCCCCCTCCACCACCAGGCGGGCGCGGATGCCGTCGGCGTTGCCGGCGTCGATGACGCCCTGCCGCGCAGCCGGCACCAGCACGCCGGCGTCCAGGTGCAGCTCCTGCCCGGCGTCGAGCCGCTGCCCGCCGGCGTGGTCCACCAGGGCGTCGCCGTGCTCGGCGCGCAGGGCCAGCAGCTCCTCGACGTCCAGGCCGTCGGGGTCGTGCACGGCCCCGGTCGCGGTGGAGACGGCCACCACGGTGTACCCGAGCTCCACCAGGCGCCGGGCGGTGGCGTGCCCGACGGCGCCGAAGCCCTGGATCACCACGCGCCGGTCGTCCAGGTCCGTGTGCGCCGCGGCGGCGTCGACCGCCTCGGCGACCCCGTGGCCGGTGATGCCCAGGGCGTCGTAGGCCACGCCGCCGAGGGCGGCCGGGGTGCCGGTGGCGGCACCCCGGTCACCGAGCTCGTCGCAGAGGATGGCCGCGTCCGTCTCGTCGAGCCCCATGTCCAGCCCGAAGACGTACTCCGCCGGCACCTCGTTGCGCAGCATCCGCGCGAACGCCCGCAGCGCCTCCTCCTTGCGGGGGGAGGTCGGGTCGAACCGGATGCCGGCCTTGGCGCCGCCCTGGTACAGGTCCACGGCGGCCCACTTCCACGTCATCACGCGGGCCAGGCGGGCCACCTCCTCCACGGTGAGGTCGGGGCTCATGCGGGTGCCGCCCTTGCCCGGGCCGCGGGAGGTGTTGTCGATGACGAGCACCCCCTGCATCCCGCTGCGCGGGTGGCTCACGGTGACGACCTTCTCCGGTCCCCACTCGTCGACGAGCTCGAACACGGCTGCCTCCTCAGAGGAACTCGACGCCCTGCGCCAGCGGCAGCTCGTCGGAGTAGTTGACGGTGTTGGTGGCCCGCCGCATGTAGGCGCGCCACGCGTCGGAGCCGGACTCGCGGCCGCCGCCGGTGTGCTTCTCGCCGCCGAAGGCGCCGCCGATCTCCGCCCCGGAGGTGCCGATGTTCACGTTGGCGATGCCGCAGTCCGAGCCGGCGTCGCTCACGAAGCGCTCGCCCTCGCGGACGTCGGTGGTGAAGATGGCCGAGGAGAGGCCCTGCGGCACGTCGTTCTGCAGGGCGATGGCCTCGTCGAGCTCGCGGTAGGTGAGCACGTAGAGGATCGGCGCGAAGGTCTCGGTCCGCACGACCTCGGTCTGCGCGGGCATCCGCACGATGGCCGGCTCCACGTAGTACGCGTCCGGGAACTCGTCGGCCAGCACGCGCCCGCCGCCGCAGAGCACCTCGCCGCCCTGTGCCCGCGCGTCCTCCAGGGCCTTCTGCATGGCGTCGTAGGAGGCCTTGTTCACCAGCGGGCCCACCAGGTCCTTGCCGGTGCTCGGGTCGCCGATCGTCAGGGTCCCGTAGGCCTTCACGAGGCGGTCGGTGAAGTCCGCGGCCACGTCCTCGTGGACGATGAGGCGGCGCATGGTGGTGCAGCGCTGGCCGGCGGTGCCCACGGCGGCGAAGGCGACGCCACGCAGGGCCAGGTCCAAGTCGGCCGAGGGGGCCACGATGGCGGCGTTGTTGCCGCCGAGCTCCAGCAGGCTCCGGCCGAAGCGCGCCGCCACGCGCGGCCCCACCTCGGCGCCCATGCGGGTGGAGCCGGTGGCCGAGACCAGCGGGATGCGGGTGTCGTCCACCATCTTCTCGCCGAGGGTGCGGTCGCCCAGCAGCACGTGGTGCAGGCCCTCGGGGGCGCCCACGTCCTTGACCGCACGGGCCAACAGGGCGTCGGTGGCCAGGGCGCTGAGCAGCGTGGCCTCGGACGGCTTCCACACCACGGTGTTGCCGCACACCAGGGCGATGGCGGTGTTCCACGCGTAGACGGCCACGGGGAAGTTGAAGGCGCTGATGACGCCCACCACGCCCAGGGGGTGCCAGGTCTCCATCATGCGGTGGCCGGGGCGCTCGGAGGGCATGGTGCGGCCGAACAGCTGGCGCGACAGGCCCACGGCCAGGTCGCAGATGTCGATCATCTCCTGCACCTCGCCGGCGGCCTCGGACGGGATCTTGCCCGCCTCGGCGGTCACCAGCACGGCCAGGTCGTCCTTGTGCTCGGTGAGCAGCTCGCCCCAGCGCTTCACGAGGGCGCCGCGCACCGGGGCAGGGGTGTCACGCCAGGTGGTGAACACCTCCGCGGCGGTGCTGATGGCGGTGTCCAGCTCCGCCTCGGTGGTGGCCGCCAGGCCCATGAGGTCCTCGCCGGTGATGGGGGTGCGGGCCTGCAGGTCGGTGCCCTGCGGCACGGTGGCGCCGCACGCCTCGAGGGCCTGGCGCACCTTCTCGTGGATGGGGTGGGTCATTGCGGTTCCCTCCTGGGGTCCGTCGGGGTGGTGGTCGTTCGGTCGGGTGGTTCAGGGGCGCACGGCCACGCCGGTGGCGGTCTCCACGGCATCGAGGGAGGCCTGCTGCTCCGCGGCGTACAGCGCGTACGGGTCGCGGATCTCCACGCCGCAGATCTGCGAGAGGCGGGCCATGTCGAAGGCGACGCCCTGCTGCGCCTCGTCCTTGCTGCCGGCGGTGGTGAGGTTGGACTGGAAGATGCCGGCCGCGGAGCGGGGCAGGAAGTCCTCGTAGACCACGGGGGTGGCCACGAGGTGCCCGCTGGCCACCAGCTCGTGGGCGCGCCGGCCCTGCGGCAGCTCGGTGACACCCTCGGCCAGGGCGTAGGTGAAGAAGGCCAGCTCGGCCTCGGCCAGACCCATCTCGGTGTCGGGCAGGTGCGTGGCCCACACGCGGCGCAGCACGTCGGGGCGCTCGCCGCCCTCGGTCGCCAGCAACTCGTCGGCCTCGGCCAGCATCCGGTCGTAGAGGTCGCGACCGGCCTGGGTGAGGGCCACACCGCGCTGCTCCACCTCGCCGAAGCGCACCCGCAGCGTGCCGGGGCCCACCGTGCCGTCGGCCTTGAGGAAGCGGCGCTCCTCGTCCAGGGCGCGGAAGGAGGTCTGGCGCAGCAGCACGTCCGGGCCGTCCCACGAGGGCGGGCCCTGGATCTGGTCGATCATCTCGATGCCGCGCGCCTCCATCCGCTCGTAGAGGGCCTCGATGTCGAGCACGCGCGGGGTGAGGTGGTTGATGTGCGTGGTGGGCACGCCGCCGATGTCTGCGGCCACCGAGGAGATCTGCTCCAGCCGGCGGTACCACTCCTCGTCGACGGGCTCCTCGGAGAGCTCGAACACGGCGGTGGCGCGCTCCACCAGCTCGTCGGCCTCGTCCTCGGGCAGGCCGCCCTGCGCGGCGGCGCGGTCGGCCAGGGCCAGCAGCTCGTCGTCGAACAGGCGGCGCCGGGCCAGGAAGTCGGCCAGCTCCTGCTGCAGGGACTCGTCGAAGAAGCGCGGATCGGTGGTCACCAGCATCGAGGTGAAGACGCGGAAGGGGTTGCGGGCCAGCTCGTCGCGGTCCACGGGGCGGAAGGCGGTGCTCACCACCGGCACGGCCGAGGCGGAGTCGCGCAGGTCGTAGAAGCCCACCGGGTGCATGCCGAACGCGGCGAAGACCCGGGCCACGTGGCCCAGCTCCTCGGGCGTGCCCACGCGGATGGCGCCGTGGCGCTCGGCCGTGACGCGCTCGATGCTGCCCAGGCGCTCGGCCTCGGCCCCCAACTGCGCGATGTGGTCGCGGTTCACGCCCTCGGAGACCTCCACCAACGTGGTGTAGGCGGGCACCTCCTGGCCGTACATGCGGGACATACGGGCGGCGAAGCGGGCGCGGAGCTCGTGCTGGGCCACGGTCACGGGGTGCCTCCTGGGGACGGGATCGGTCAGGCACACCGTGATGTGGGTCATATCATCAGCACAAGCGACAAGTCCTCACCTGAATCGTTCACCCCATCTGATGAGTCGCGGCCGCCCGGCCGGACCGGGAGGAGGCGCCCCGTGGCCTGGACCCTGACCCAGTTGGAGACCTTCCGCGCCGTGGCCGAGGGTGGCTCGATGCACGCCGCCGCCGAGCGCCTGGGCTACACCCCCGGGGCGGTCTCCCAGCAGATGGCGGCCCTCTCCCGGGCCGTGGGCGGGGAGCTCTTCCTGCGCTCGGGGCGGGGCGTGGTGCTCTCCGACGCAGGCCACGGGTTCCTGCCGCTGGCGCGCCGGGTGCTCGAGGAGGACCGCGCCGCCCGCCGCGCCCTGGCCGAGCTGCGTACCGGGCGGGCCACCGTGCGGGTGGGGATCTTCGAGACCGCCGGCGCCGTCTCCTGCCGCGAGGTGCTGCGCCGCGCCGCCGTGGCCGAGCCGCCGGTGGACGTCGTCTTCGAGGAGGTCGACGTGGAGCGCGCGGTGGACGCGGTGCGCGCCGGCACCGTGGACCTGGCCCTCTCGGTGCACTACGAGCTGGTGCCGGTCACGCTGCCCCCCGGCGTGGTGGCCATCGAGCTGCTCACCGAGCCCTTCGTGGAGGTGCGCGCCGCCGACCTGGTGGCCGACGCCCCGTGGATCGTGCCGCCGGTCACCGAGACCTTCGGCATGGCGGTGCAGGCGGCGCTGCGGCGGGCGGGGGAGGACACCGGTACCGCGCACGTGGTGACCGACACCGCGCTCATGGTGGCGCTCGCCGAGGCCGGGGTGGGGCGGGCGCTCGTGACCCCCCTGATGCTGCGGGTGCACCCGCGCGACCTCCAGGTGCACCCGGCGCCCCGCTCGGGTCGCCGCACCGTGGTGGCGCTGGCCACCGACGCCCAGCGCGAACGGGCCAGTGTCCGTGCGGTGCTCGACGGTCTGGGGGAGATCTTCCGGTCGATGCGGGGTGTGGAGGGAAATCCTCCGGTTTCCTGACCCATTGACACTCCCAGTCTCCCGTGCCACGGTGTGCCGACCCCATCGATGTGGTGGGGGTCACAGGCCGCGTGGGTCGCGGCGAGGCCGGAAAGGGGCTGGGGATGATCGAGCTGATGCGCCGCGAGGAGCACGGTGCCTACACCGTGTCCACCTACCGATTCACCGAGCAGCACACCGTCTCGGTGGCGCACGAGACCCGCGCCTCAGCCCAGCTGCCGGGCAACGGGGGCACCCGCTGGCTGCAGTACCCCTCCACCGAGGCGGCGGCCGCCGAGGCGCTCGTGCTGGCCCAGTGCATGACGCGCAAGCACTCCCTCTACGAGACCGGCTTCTGCGGCACCAAGCTCGTCATCGACGGCCCGCTGGACCTGGCCGACCGCAGCCTGGTGCACGACGCCCTGGCCGAGGTGCTGCGCCAGCACGACGGTGCCCTGTACACCGGCTGCGACCTCAACACCACGAGTGCCGACATGCGTGAGGTGGCTGCCCGCTACCCGGCGGTGCTGGACTCGCTGACCAACCCCGCGGTGTGCACCTCGACGGCCACCGGCAGCGGTGTCTTCGCCGCCTTGACCAGCACCCTGCTGCCGGGCGAGCGCCCCCGCATCGCGGTGCACGGCCTGGGCAAGGTGGGCGGCCAGGTGGCCCGGCTGGCGCGCAACGCGGGCTACGACGTGGCCGGCTTCGACGTGCGCCCCGAGGCCGCCGAGGCCCTGGGCGTGCGCGCTGTGGACTCCGACGAGCTGTTCACCGGGGGCTACGACGTGGTGGTGCTCTGCTCGCTGTCCGGCATCGTCACCGAGGAGGTGGCGGCCACCATGAACCCGCGCTGGGTCGTGGCCTCCGCCAACGCGCCGTTCGCCACCCCGGAGGCGCAGCGCACCGCCGAGGAGCGCGGCATCCACTACCTGCCGGACTACGTGGCCAACTCCGGGGCCGTGCTGTGCGACGCGCTGGAGTGGCGCGACCGTGAGCTCTACGACTCCCTCGACCAGGCCGCGGTGGACCAGTACGTCATGCGCACCATCAGCTCGCGCTCCCTGCAGGTGCTGGCCGAGTCCGGGCTGCGGGGCGTCACCCCGGAGGTGGTGGCCGCCCAGGCGTGGGCGGAGCACAGCCCCGTGCCCGCCTGAGACCGGCGGGCTGGCGGCGTGGCATGGCCCATAGCTCGGAGCACCGTGGATTCCTCGCGGTGGAGCGGTCGTTCATCCAGGTGTCGTAGGACAACACCCTGGGCGTCGAGGCCGCCGAGGACATCGCACGGGAGCACACCCGGGTGGACGCCGTCGTGCTGGTCACCGAGATGCCGCGCCACGCCGAGGGCACCCCGGTGGTGGCCGACGTGTTCGCCGAGCCGGACGTGTCGGTGGTGTCCCTGCCGTCGCTGGGGCTGGTCGGTCTGCGGCGGCACCTCACCACCGCGATCGTGGAGAGCGTGGTGGCCATGAAGGTGCCGTGGCGCACCGCCCGCAGCTCTCCAGCGTCCTGGCGGCCGCGGCGGCCACCGGGGCCTTCGGCATCTTCTACAGCTCCATCTGGCAGATGTCCGACGCGCTCTCGTGGTGGCGGCTCGTGGTCACGGGGGGGATTGCCGGTGCGCTGGGCTCGTCCTTCGACTCCAGCACGGACGTGCGCAGCATCACCCACGGCCAGCGGGAGCGTCAGCGCCGCGTCGAGGCCGGGCGCACCGGTGACCGCCACACGGAGGCCGCGGGCGGTGGCGAGCAGGTGTCCCGCGCCTGAGACGATGCCGGGCATGGGCATGCTCATCACCGACATCGCTGAACTGGTCACCAACGACCCCACCCACCCGGACAGCCTGGACGCGCTGGGCCGGGCCACCGGGGCGGACGCGATGCACGCCGGGCTCGGCGTCATCCGCGACGCCGCCGTGGTGGTCGGCTCGGATGCCGAGGGCGAGCCGTCCACCATCCAGTGGGTGGGGCGCGCCGCGGACGCGCCCCAGGCCGACTGGGCGGTGTCCGTGGAGGGCAGTGCCGTCATCCCCGGGTTCGTGGACTCCCACTCCCACCTGTGGTTCGCCGGCGACCGCTCGGCGGAGTTCGCCGCCCGCATGGCCGGCCAGGCCTACGACGGTGGCGGCATCGCCACCACCATCGAGGCCACGCGGGCCGCGCGCCCGGCGGACGTGGCCGAGCTGGTGCGCCGCCGCCTGGCGGAGATGCGCGCGCAGGGCACCACCACGGTGGAGGTCAAGACCGGCTACGGGCTCGACGTGGCGACCGAGGCCGAGGCCGCGCGCCGCCTGCGCGAGGTGACCGACGAGGTGACCTTCCTGGGCGCCCACGTGGTGCCGCCGGAGTACCGCGACGGCGAGGCCGGTTCGCGCGAGGACTACCTGGACCTGGTGTGCGGCGAGATGCTGCGCGAGGTGACGCCGCACGTGCGCTGGGTGGACGTGTTCTGCGAGCCCAACAGCCCGTACTCGTTCACCGGGGAGGAGTCGCGCCGCGTGCTGGAGGCCGGCCGCGATGCGGGGCTGGGCCTGCGCCTGCACGGCAACCAGCTGGGCGAGGGGCCTGGTGCGCAGCTGGCGGTGGAGTTCGGTGCGGCCGCGGTGGACCACTGCACGTACCTCTCCGACGCCGACGTGGAGGCCCTGGCCGGGTCCTGGGCCGATGGCGCGGACGGCACCGTGGCGGGGCTGCTTCCGGGTGTGGAGTTCAGCACCAAGCACCCGTACATCGACGCGCGGCGCCTCATCGACGCCGGGGCGAAGGTGGCGCTGGCCAGCGACTGCAACCCGGGCACGTGCTACTCGTCCTCGATGCCGTTCATGATCGCCATGGCGGTGCGCGAGATGGGCATGACTCCGGCCGAGGCACTGCAGGCAGCCACCGTGGGCGGGGCGCTCTCGCTGCGCCGCGAGGACGTGGGCGCCGTGCGCGTGGGCATGCAGGCCGACCTGGCGCGCATCGACGGGCCGAGCTGGCTGCACATCCCGTACCGCATGGGGGTGCCGGTGGTGCGCGCACTGGAGGTGTGAGGCGGCGGGGCGCAGCGTCATCGGCCCCCCTCAAGGGCGGCGCCGATGGCGCATCCTGCTGGGCGTCACTGTGTGGCTTACCTTCCGGCGGGTGTGGCTCCTTGCTGGACTCATGTCGGTTGCCGCCCTGGGGGCGGTCCTCTTCTCGGTGATGCCGTGGGCCCAGTTGTCCTGCTCCTCCGCCGACGGTGGGGGTGGGTTCGCCTCGTCGGTCGCGGTCGAGAACGTCCTCAGCGGCCCGGCGCTGATCCAGATGTACCTGTTGCTCTCCGTCGTGGCCCGGCAGGTGCTCAACGCCCTCGAGGAGCGGCAGCAGCACGGCGCGACGCGTAAGTCGCTGGACGAGGTGGCAAGGCTGTCCCGCGAGCACGGGCTGTACACGGACGACGTCTGAGCCCGAAGGGCGTGACTTCACCGGCCACAAGTGGGCCGAGTTGGTCGAACTCGTCCGTGGGGACGTCACCCCTGACGAGAACCATGGGTGTGACTGGGCGTACGCCGGGCCGCAGTTGAGTGGGCCCCAGCATCACTTGCAGGCGATGCGGGTCCGCCGGTCGTCCCCAGGTGACCCGTCATGTGTGCCTCTCCATGCACCCTGGTCTACCCCTGCAGTGCGTAGACCAAGTCCTTGTAGTGGGGCTCGTCGGAGCGGTACCCCATTGTCCAGGATCCGGCCCACCTGCCGGTCGCTGCGGTGGAGACGATGTTGCGATGGCTTGAGATCGGCCAGCCCGGCGGGCACCAGCCCCTGCGGCCGGCTCGGCTTTCCTCGGGGATTGTCTGCCGATGGTGCTGACCGTAGTAGTCCCGGTACCGGTCGGGGAGGGCCAGACGCTGCCAGTCGTAGAAGTTGCAGATGCGATCCAGAATCCCTTGCATGGCACGGAGCATGTACTCCTTCTCGATGGGGGACTCTCGGACGTTCACCGGTAAGCGCGTTCCCCACTGGTGGGATTTCGACCAGTGCCCGCGATCGTGGCTGTGGCTCAGATGGCGCCGGGCTTCCTTCACGGCATCCTCTGCGTGGTGCGAGACGGCTTCCCTGCTCTCCTCCGACTCCAAGAGGGAGGACAACAAACTGCCGGGGAGCACGGAGGACCCCCATGCGCGCAGGTTCTCGTCGTACTTGAGCATCGACTCGAATCCGCCGTCGGGCATCCACGCCAGACCCTGACCGATCTCGGTGTCGAGCCGAGCGTCCGCGACGGGCTTGTCGAGCACCCACCACAGCCATTGGAAAGTCCCGAACGGGTACTTGGAGTAGTAGGAGCCGTCGGTCGTGATGCCTCGGAGAACGCTGGGGTTCACGCTGGTGGCGAGCGTGGGGATGTCGCCCTGGGCCGGAGCGTGGGGGATGACGTGGTTGCTGATGCTGAGCGTTCCCGGCCACGTCATGTCGAGGTCGACCCAGGCGATGGCCGAGAGATCCAATGGCGTCTCGATGTCAGCGGACAGCCACAGAGTGTGCGTGTCGTAAAAACCGACAACTGGCCACCCCCACGTCTCGTGGCAGAGTGCCGCGGTGAGGAGGCCATCGATGTCGGTGTCGATGATCTGTCCCTCGATCCCCTGGCTCCACTGCAGGCGCTCCTGCGCGACATGTCGGAGTCCTTCGCCTGCTAGCCCGTGCATGGGGTGAGCGTAGGCGCATGCTGCGGGTGGGGGCCATACCATCCCAAGTGCAGGCCGACTCTGGGGAGCTTGTCGGACACGTGAGGTAGACAATCCCTATGGGTTCGATTCCGGTAGATCAGATCCTCCCCAGCGGTGAGCGGGTGCTCGCGCCGGACACCACCCTGTCCGAGAGTGCGAAAAACCGGCTCCTGCTCGACGCGCTCCCCGGCGCCGAAGCCGCGGTGTACGCGGGGGACCGGGTCGTGCGATTCCGCGACCAGGTCCTGCTCAAGAAGCAGATCACGCACCTCGGGCGGCCGTGGCCGGAGTTCAAGAAGCGCATCCAGATCCCTCCGCGGTGGCTGGACGTTGCTGCCCAGGCGGCCTCGGAGGGGCTGACGGTGAGGTTCGTGGGCATCTACAACTACGGGGACGTCACCGTCTTCGTGGACTTCGAGCCTGAGAAATACCTGCTGCGGGCTGCCAACAACTCCGCGGCGCACCTTGCCACCAACGACCTCTTTCAGGCGCAGACCGAGGGCGTCTTCACGCGGGAGGACAGCAACGGAAACCGGCTGACGAGCGTGCGTGCCGACCTCTTCCTAGACTACCTCACCGGCGGTGTAGACGAGCAGGACCCGCGGATCGAGGTCTTCGAGCGGTTCAACGGTGAGTTGCTGACGGGGCGCCGGATGGAAGCACTGGACGCCATTCGCGAGATGCATGCCGACCGTTGGCCCGACACCTTCCAAGGGGAGTGGCCCGGATTCTACCTCGAGTACCGATTCGACCAGTTCATCCGGGCGACGGGTCTTGCCCACCGGGTGGCTTTCCAGAAGATGAAGACCAAGGGGGAGTTCGATTTCGATCTGGTGTTCCCAGCCTCAGACCAGATCGACTTCTACGGGGACCTCAAGGCCTCCAACATCACGTCCAGGGAGGCGCCGGGCAATGACATGGCAGATCTCCTGCGATGCATTCAGGAGTACGGACGGTTCTGGTACGTGCTGTACGAGCACGAGACGTGGCACGCCAAAAACCGTCAGAATCTCGCCACGATCGAGTGGAACGAGTGGAAGCGTTCAGTGGGCAAGGTGGCGCCGAA
This sequence comes from Kytococcus sp. HMSC28H12, assembly GCF_001816045.1. Classification (NCBI taxonomy): domain Bacteria; kingdom Bacillati; phylum Actinomycetota; class Actinomycetes; order Micrococcales; family Kytococcaceae; genus Kytococcus; species Kytococcus sp. HMSC28H12. The sequence goes on along the minus strand of NZ_KV824277.1, from coordinate 10,434 downwards.
GGGATACGACAAGTTGTCCTACGCCGGTCGCTTCAAGGAGGCAGTCCGGTTCCAGCGCATGCACGTGCTCGAACTCAACGAGGCCAACCTCAACGTCGTCCTCGGGGAGTTCCACCAGGGCTGTCAGCCTGATGGGTCGACCCGGGCGATGAAGTGCATGATCCGGAAGCGGAACATCGACAACTTCCGGATCTTCCATGGGGAGGCGCCTGAGCCCACCGGTGTCTGACTCAGCCGGCGAGATCGAGTTGCTGTGCAGCGGGCTCGTGCTGGGCGAGAACCCCGGTGGGGCTCAGCGGCGCTCGGCGGACCGCCTCGACCACGGCGGTCCCGCCCGGCGTAGTGCGGAGCAGTTCCTCGTCGCGCTTCACGTGCTCGCGCAGCACGTGCCACACCGCGCCGACATTCACGCCGTTGCCCATCTGCTTGTACGTGGCAGAGGACGGCTGGTTGAGGAACGTGAACGAGTCGGGGAGACCCTGCAGGCGAGCTGTCTCCCGCGGTGAGAGGCGCCGCCGGCGCGGCCCCACGATCGACGTCTGCGTGATGGCGACCAGGGCCGGCAGGTACGTGGGCTTCTTCGCGCGGATGCCTGAGGGGCGCATGTGCATGACGGTGTCCCACAACCGAGGGGTGTCCTGGGCCTGCCACTCCAGCTTGCGGCGCGAGGCGGGGAAGTCATCCGTATAGATCCCGTACTCGTGAGCCCACGGGATGATCACGCGGAAGTGGTTCTGCAGCATCTCGTAGTTGCGTCGCAGATGGGACTGCTTCCATGCCGGCAGCTCGCGGTCGATGTGCGGCGTCGTCAGGGAGTCCGGCACCTCGATGTGAGAACGCTTCCACGGGATGGCGCGCATCTCGCGAAAGTCCATCCACGAGTCCGCCCAGATGGGGTGGCCCGGGAGCCGCTGGCCGCGCATGTCCTTGCGCATGCGGACGACGAACTCGTCCCATGCGTCGATCCACCGGCGTTCGGCCTCGGTGAGGTTGCATCCGGGGACGTTGTGCGTGTCGTCGAGCAGGTCCTCGAGGTGCCATCCTTCGGTGAGGGACTTCGGGTTGAAGAGTTCTCCCACGTCCGCGCCCTCCCAGACCGTCGACAGGGACGGGGCCTGAGGAAAGCGATCCTTCATCGTGGTCACCGGTGCGGGGCCGCCGTCCAGTGCGTCGTGCCGAACCTGGTCAGGGGCGTAGGTCGCGGTGATGAACACGCGCTCGCGCACCTGGGGTGATCCGCCCATCTCCGGCGGAAGCAGGTGCGGGGAGAACACGGCCGGCTCCTCCGAGACGTGATACCCCTCCTCCCGCAGGGTCTCGATGATGACGGCCCACTCGTGCCGGTGACGGGGGCCGATCAAGTTGCGCACGTTCTCCAGCAGTACGACAGCAGGGTGGTGGGCCTTGATCACCGAGGCGATGTTGAAGAAGAGGGTCCCTCGCGCCTCATCCATGCCGCGTTGGGCACCCGACTTGGAGAACGGCTGGCAGGGGAAGCCTGCACAGAGCACGTCGTGTGCGGGGACGTTCATGATGCCCCGGTCGTCGTCAGCGTCCTGGGTGATGTCCCCCAGGGCGGCGTGCCCCCAGTTGGCCTCGTAGACCGCCGCTGCCTGCTTGTCGATCTCCACCGCGTACACGCACTCGCCGCCCATCGCCTTGAGGGCGGCGTGGAACCCGCCGATGCCTGCAAACAGGTCGACGAAGCGGAAAGGGGGGGAGTGGTGCATGCTGCACATCGTACCAGCCGAGCTGAGCTGGTGTACTAATGTGTGTGGGTGGCGGAGGGGCAGTCTTGGGTGAGTGATAGCACTGCGATCTCGAAGGGGGAGGAGACCTTGTCCCCGATCAACCACTTCCAGCTCGTGTTCGATCGCGGAGCAAACCGCCTCCGCGAGGTCACCGAGTTCCGGGGTGACCTCGGCGCGGCGATCGAGGCCTACGCCACGGCGGAGGACCGCCACCGGGCCAACGATCGCATCGACATCGTCCTGGTCGGGGCGGGCTCGTTGGAGTCAGTTCGTGTCACCCACTCGACCTACTTCGAGCAACCAGAGAGCGACGCCTTCGCCGTCCGCGCTGCGAGCCTCGCCCGGTTCTCGTGCGAAGATCACCCGACCACGTGACCCAACCCGCACACCGCCCCAGGAGGGACCGTGACCCGGCCCGCACTCGGCCGCCGTTCGGTGTGGCGCCTGCCGTGGCGCATGCGCACGGGCACGTGGATGGCCGACTGCATGGACCTCGCCGGAGGCGCCCCGACCGGATCGGACCCGATCAGCGGCACCCTCGGCTGCCTCATGCTGCTCCCGGCGGCGCTGCTGTTCCCCTTCTGGCTGGTGGAGTTCGTCCTCGAGCTGGTGCTGTGGCCGTTCGTCGTGGCTGGCCGTGCCGTGCAGCGTCTGTGGGCCGGTTGAGACACTGACGCCGTCCAGCCGCACCCAGACCCGCCCAGGAGTTCTGTGAACGCCCTCGCCACCGCCGTCGTCCTGCTCGCGCTCGCCGCCCTCATCGCCCACGGGGTGTCGCTCGTGGTCGGCCCGGGGCGGGCGGACCGCCGTCGCGAGCTGGAGGAGCTGGGCGTGGTGCCTTTCGTGGCGCTGTGGGGGTTCAGCGCCTTGCTGCTGATCGTGGTCCGCAGCCTCCACGGCGATGCCGGACTCGCCCACCTGCTCACCACCACCGGTGTCTGGACGAGCGCGCTGGGTGTGGCGTTCGCGCTGGCCGGAGGTGCGTTCGCCGCCACCCGCTGGCTGCTGGGCAGGGGGCCGGACCGCCCGTCCTGGAACATGCCGGTCGCCAGCATCTCGGCCGGCGCCGCGGTCGCACTGGTGGGCATGAGCACCTTGCCGCTCTGACAGGCTGGTCGGCCCCTCAGGCAGTCGACCCGACGGCTTCCTCGTGATGGGATCGGTCACCACTCCTGACGCTGTTGACGATCTCCACGGCTCCCAGTGCCAGCGCGAGGAACGGCCACGCGTCCAGCGCGTCACCGCGGAGGGCCCAGACGAACCCGGCCGTAACGGAGGCGCCGGCCACGAGCCACCCCAGAACCCGCTGCGGTGCACCGGCCAGCCACATGGTGACGACCAAGAAGGCGGCGAGTATGCAAAGGGTGGTCACGTACGCCGTGCCAGCGGAGGCCAAGGCCCAACTCAGAGCACCGGTGGCGGCAACGATCGCCAGCGTCCAGACGGACTTGTAGGTCGCAGACATCCTCACTCCTCGGGCGGTCAGCCGATCGGGCTCGTTCGACGCCGGCACGCCGAACCGTGGACGAGATGTGTTGTGTGCACGGGTTCCCCTCATGAATCGATGGCGCAGGGCCTTTCTTGCGTGAGTGTCCCCACCGTCTCGCTCGCTGGGGTCGGAGGAAACCCGAGCGAGCGAATCTTGACGAAGTGTTGAAGGACGCCCCCCGCCGTCGGCCGGCGCCGCGGCCGCCCTGGTGGGGATGAGCACCCTGCCGCTCTGAGGTGTGCGCCGGCATGTGGATGCCGTGACGCGGGAAGTCGGTGGTGATGTGCATCATGGCCGGGAGACTGCGAACTGAGGATACGAGGAGAGCGCGATGGGGCGCGGCGGTACCACCTTTCTGTTCCTGAGCGGCGCGCTGCGGCACGCTGAGAGCCAGCAGGCCATGCGGGGTCTGCACGCGGAACTCGACGCACTGCGTGCCGACCAGGCGGTGAACCAGCATCAGGCTGCCCAGCTGGCCCATGAACAGCTGCTCGAGGCTCAACGGCAAAGTGATCTGCAGGCCCGTGCGAACTTTGCCCACTGGAGGCAGACCCCGGACGGTCAGCACTATCTCGCCTGGCAGGACGCTGCCCTGCCCCTGTTGGACGTCGCTCGCGAGCGTGATGCCTTCGTGCGTGGGCGGGTTGTCAGTGCATGGGCGGAGGAGGAGCGAACCAAACCGGTCAGGCCGCCGGAGCACTACGTGCACGGCACGCCTCAGGGGCCACGCGTCCCACGTCTGTGGATCCCGGCCTTGGTGTGCCTTGTCCTGTGGATCGTCTGCATCGCAGCGGCCGCGCCGTACATCGCCAACGACGAGCAGGAGCTCACCCCGCTGACGTGGGCCCTCTCGTTGGGTGTTCTTTTCCTGCCGGGCATCGCGATCCTGCTCGCCGCGATCTGGGGGATCATGTTGTTGGTCAGCGCCCGGGAGATGCAGGCACACCGCCGGTACAAGCGGCAGGCTGTTGCGTGGAACGCCTGGAGGTCCGCGGCTCACGAGCGGATCGGTGCGTGGACGGACACCCCACCCCAGTGGACGGCAGACGCGACCCGGGACGATGCCTACCTTGCCCGGGTGAACCAACTGGTCGACTCGGCCGCCGAGCTCCTGCCCCCGCCGGAGTCCCTGCCGGACCTGTACCTGCCCGAGATCGGGGAGCGGTACGTCGCTGGCACGGTGGCACACCAAGCTGTCCTTGACCTGGCGGCGCTCGCCGAGAAGCAGCGTGCGACCACCCGCGAGGCGTTGGACGAGATCGCGCGGTTGGGGCACGAGCACGGCGTGTACGAGGACGACGTCTGAGCACCCTGCCGCTCTGAGGCGCTTCACCGGGCCCGGCCCGCGCGCCCTGCCCGGTACCCCGCGCCCCACGTATCCTGCGCACCATGCCCGCCCTCCCCCTCGCCGACCTGGCCGCCCTCCGCGAGGCGTGGCTCACCAACCTCACCGCAGAGCTGCCCGCCGCCCGCAACCTCCGCGAGCGCATCCACGCCGCCCCGCACCTCTCCGGCGACGAGGAGGCCACGGCCCTGCTGCTGGAGGACGCCCTCGACCTGCGCATGGAGCGCATCGCCCAGACCGGCCGCATCGGCCGCATCGGACCCGCCGGCGGCCCCTCGGTCATGCTCCGCGCGGAGATGGACGCCCTGCCCGTCGAGGAGGCCACCGGCGCCCCCTACGCCTCCACCAACGGGGCCATGCACGCCTGCGGGCACGACGTGCACATGGCCGCCCTGGTGGCCTGCGTGCGCGCCGCCCGCGGCCTGGACCTGCCGGTGGGCCTGGTGCCGCTGCTGCAGCCCCGCGAGGAGGCCCCGCCGCACGGCGCCTACGACGTGGTGAGCAGCGGCGTCCTCGACGAGCACCAGGTGGGCGTCTCGGTGGGCGCCCACGTGCACGCTGCCGTGCCGTTGGGCAGCGTGTCCACCGGCGGGGGAGTGGTCAACGCCGCCGCCGACAGCTTCCACATCACGGTGCACGGGTCCGGCGGGCACGGCGCCTACCCGCACACCGGCAACGACGTGATGGCGGCCGTGGCCACCATCGCGCTGGGCCTGCAGGACGTGGTGCGCAAGGTGGTGAACCCCATGCGCCCCGTGGTGCTGACCGTCGGTCACCTCGAGGCCGGGCCGGACGCGGACAACGTATTGCCCGAGGACGGGCGCATCCGCGGCACGCTGCGCACCGTGGACGCCGACGACCGCGCCCGCGTGCAGGACGCGGTGCGCCTGCACGCCCTGCGCATCGCCGAGGCATTCGGGGTGCGCGCGGAGGTCTCGCACACCCGGGGGATGCCGGTGCTGGCCAACGACGAGCGGCTCGTTGGCTTCACCGACCGCTGGCTCATGGAGTCCGGCATCCGCGCCGCCGAGCCGATGCGCTCGATGGGGGCCGACGACTTCTCGTTCTTCACCGACCGCATGCCCGGGCTCATGGCCTTCGTGGGCACGCGCCCCCTCGACGGCGAGGGCGGCCCCGGCCTGCACGACGCGCGCTTCCTGCCGCCCGCCGAGGTGATCGGCACCATGGCGCGCACGCTGGTGGCCGGCTACCTCGGCGGTGTGCAGGTGCTGGCCGAGGGCTGAGGCGCGGGCGCGGAGCCCGGTGCCTCAGGCGAACACGCGGCTCACGGTGCCCAGACGGTGGAAGCCGTGCAGGCGGGCCGAGTCGCGGCGCACCTTCACCGAGTACATCGAGTCCACCACCTGGCCCCCGCCCAGGTAGACCGCCACGTGCTGGATGGCGCCCCGGGCGTCGGTGTACCAGACGAGGTCGCCCCGCGTGCGCTGCCGCAGCGGCACCCTGCGCAGTCGCGGGTTGGCGTAGAGGGTCCGCGTGGTGCGGGTGCCGGGGTGCTGGTGGGTGTGCACGGTCACGGGCAGCGGCTGCACGCCGGCCGCGTGCATGGCCTGCAGCACCAGTCCGGAGCAGTCGAAGCCGTACTTGTACGGCCCGGCGCCACCCCACGTGTAGTCGGCGCCGGACTGCTCGCGGGCGAACCGGATCATCGCCTCGATGCGGGGGCCGGCCCGGCCTGCAGCCCCAGGCGCGGCTGCTGCTGCCAGCCGTCCAGGCGGAAGCCCTCGGCGTTGAAGCCCAGGGCGCGCCAGGTGGCCGGGCCCACGAGGCCGTCCACCGCCAGCCCGCGGCGCCTCTGGAAGGTGCGCACCGCGGCCACCGCCTCGGGCGTCATGCGGTGCAGCAGCTCCGAGTGGGGCACGCGCAGGCGCTTCAGCAGCAGCTTGACGCGGGTGCCGCAGTAGCCCGGGCGGATGGTGGTGCCGCGCGGCGCCGCCGCGATGCGGGCGACCGGCTGCAGCAGGCCGGGGCCGTTGCCGCCGGTGGGGTCCGGGTAGATGCGGTCCAGCAGGGCGTCCAGCCGGCGCTTGGTGGCCGCCCCGGCGATGCCGTCGGCGGCCAGCCCCTGACGGCGCTGGAAGGCACGGACCGCCCGGGTGGTGCTGGCGCCGTACACGCCGTCGATGCGGATCGATGCCCCGCCGACCTTGTTGAGGGCCCACTGCAGGCGCGAGACGTAACCACCCTGTGAGCCGGGGCGGAGGGTGGACGGGCCCAGCCGGCTGACGTCCCAGGCCAGGGCGGGTGTGGTGAGCGTGGTGCCGCCGCCCACGACGGCCGCCCCCGCAGCCGTCAGGAGCGTGCGTCGGGCAAGGTGCTGCATGGTGCTTTCCCTCAGGAGTGCGTGGTGCCGAGTGCGTCTCCCCACGATAGGCCGCCCGGTGGTGGTCCGGGTGCGTGACGCCCGACCGTGGGCGGACGATGGTGCCGTCCACGCCTCCCTACCCTCGACCCGATGCCTGACCAGACCCGCGCCCGCGCCGAGGACCTCGAGTTCCTCCGCTGGGCCTACACGCTCACCGACTCCACGCGGCGGCACCCCGTGCTCGCCGACGCGGTGCTCGGCGTGGCCGTGGTCACCGTCTTCACCCTGGCCACCGCCTGGACCCTGCCGTGGTGGGCCCTGCTGTGGTCGGCCGCCTACCTGGGGGCCTACCTGCTGCGCTCGGCGGGGCTGCCGCTCATGCTCGCGGCGCTGTCCGTGCTGGGCGTGGCCCAGGTGGCGTTCACCGACATCGTGGTGCCGGGCAACTTCCTCGTGCCGCTGGCGGTCTACCAGGCCACCAGCCGGGGCCGGCGCCGGGTGCGGGTGGTCACTCTGGTGCTCCTGCTGCTGGCCGCCCTGCTGGCCGGCATCGACTTCGCCCCCACCGGCGTGGCCGCCGTCGCGATGGTGGTGATCTACGCCATCGGGCTGTTCCTGCCGTGGCTGCTGGGCGACCTGGTGCGTCACCGCCGCGGGCTGCTGGCCCGGGAGTCCGCCCAGCGCGAGGCCCTGGCCCGCGACCGCGAGCAGCGCGCCCAGCTGGCCGTCACCTCCGAGCGGGCCGCCATCGCCCGCGAGATGCACGACATCATCGCCCACTCGCTCTCGGTGGTGATCGTCCAGGCCGACGGCGGCCGGTACGCCGCTCAGGCCGGGCAGCTCGAGGGGGCGCAGACCGCGCTCGACCAGATCGCCACCACCGCCCGTGAGGCCCTCGGGGAGACTCGCCGCCTGGTGGGTGTGCTGCGCGACCCCGCCAGCGGTGCCGAGTACACCCCCGGCCAGGGTCTGGGGGACCTGCCGGCCCTCATCGGGCGGCTGGAGGACTCGCACCTGCCCGTGCAGGCCATCCTCGACCCCACCCTCGCCGAGGCGATGGGCCTGGAGCCCGAGGGCGGCGTGCCCCAGACGGAGGTCAGCACATCGCTCTCGGCGGCCGCCTACCGGGTGGTGCAGGAGGCCACCACCAACGTCATCAAGCACGCCGGCGCCATCACCGTGCTGCGCATCCGGGTGCGGGTGGAGGGCACCGACCTCACCGTGAGCGTGGCCGACGACGGCGAGGGCCCGACCGCCCGCGACGCCGGGGGAGGGCACGGCATCCTCGGCATGCACGAGCGCGTGGCCGCCCTGGGGGGCGAGCTGCTCACCGGCATGCGCAGCGGCGGCGGGTTCCTGGTGCGGGCCCGGTTCCCGCTGGATCCCGGGGCCGTGCGCCGCCGTCGCAGCAGGCAGACTGACTACGTCCCCGACACGGTGGAGGAGGAGATGGCCATGGCCGTCACCGACCCCCACCACACCGACCCACCCGCCCCGGGCGCGTCCCCCGCCCCCGAGCACACCCTGGAGACCCCATGACCTCGCGCATCTTCCTCGTGGACGACCAGTCCCTCGTGCGTGCCGGCTTCCGCATGGTGCTGGACGCCCAGCCGGACATGACCGTCGTCGGCGAGGCCCCCGACGGGCAGTCGGCCGTGGACCAGCTCAAGACCATCGCCGCCGACGTGGTGCTGATGGACATCCGCATGCCCCGCATGGACGGCATCGAGGCCACGCGGGTGCTGCTGGGCCGCGACAAGCACCCCGCCGACGCCGACCCCAAGGTCGTGGTGCTCACCACCTTCGACATGGACGAGTACGCCTACGCCGCTCTGGAGGCCGGCGCGTCCGGCTTCCTGCTCAAGGACGCCGGCCCCGAGGAGCTGCTCACCGCCATCCGTGCCGTGGCCTCCGGTGACGCCGTCGTGGCGCCCTCCACCACGCGCCGCCTGCTGGAGCGCTTCGTGCCCACCCTGAGCGCCGAGGCCGAGGAGGTGGCCAGCCCCGCCGAGCAGCAGGAGTACCTGCGCGAGGTGCTCACCGAGCGCGAGTTCGAGGTGTTCGAGCTGGTGGCCGCGGGCCTGAGCAACACGGAGATCGCCAAGGAGCTCTTCGTGGCCGAGGCCACCATCAAGACCCACATCGGCCGCCTGCTGTTCAAGCTGGGCTGCCGCGACCGCGTGCAGCTGGTCATCACCGCCTACGAGGCCGGCATCGTGGGCCCGCCCGGCGGCACCCGCCCGGCTCCGGGCACCCCCGGCGCCTGAGCCTCCTCGCGTACGGTGGGGGCGCCCGGCGGCACGGTCGGGCCCCCTACCGAGAGCGAGTCACCATGCAGTCCGTCATCTCCTGGGTCGTCAGCATCGTGCTGGCGGTCCTCGTCTTCACAGGGCTCCGCTACGCCCTCATCGAGTGGTTCGGGATGAGCCCCGAGGTGGCCCGCTGGGTCTCCCTCGTGCTGGGCCTGGTCATCCTCATCCCGGGCCGTCAGGCGCTGCGATCGATGACGACGCGCGGCGACGACCGTCCGGCGGCACCCCGCCGCTGAGGAAACCCTCCCCCCTGGGGATGACGGAGCCGCCGGCAGGGCGCGGGCGGCCCTGCCGGCGACGGACTTCCCGCCCGATGCGGCCCTCGTAGCCTCGTGGGCGAGGGGAACGACAGAGGCGTTCCGCGGTCCGGTGAGGGGACGTCGCGGAACGCCTTTGTCGTGCCCGGGGGCGGGGAGGGGTCAGAGCTCGCTGAGCAGCACCGCCGGGTTCTCCACGCAGTCGGCCACGAAGCGCAGGAAGCCCCCGGCCGTGCCGCCGTCGCACACGCGGTGGTCGAAGGTGAAGCCCAGCTGGGCCACCTTGCGCACCGCCAGCTCGCCGTCCACGGCCCACGGCCGGTCGATGATGCGGCCCACGCCCAGCATCGCGGCCTCGGGGTGGTTGATGATCGGAGTGGAGCCGTCCACGCCGAACACGCCGTAGTTGTTGAGCGTGAACGTGCCGCCGGTGAGCTGCGCCGGGGTGAGGCGCCCTTCGCGGGCCAGGCCGGTCAGCTCGCGCAGGGCGGCGGCCAGCTCGGCGGTGGACATGTCCTGTGCGTCGTGCACCACCGGCACCACCAGGCCGCGGGGCGACTGGGCGGCGAAGCCCAGGTTGACCCGTGCGTGGCGCTGGACGGCCACGGCGGTGCCGTCGACCATCTCGACGGAGGCGTTGAGCGCCGGGAAGCGGTGCAGGCCGGCCACCACGATGCGGGCCACCAGCGGCAGCACGCCGATGCCGGCCTCCGGACGGGCCGCCTTGAGCGCGTCCTTGGTGCGCAGCAGCTCGGTGGCGTCGGCGTCCACCCAGGTGGTGGCGTCGGGGATCTCCGAGCGGCTGGCCGTGAGGCGCTCACTCATCATGCGCATGAGGCCGGTGAGCGGGGTGCGCTCGTCGGACAGGCGCGGGGCGTCGTCGACCGGGGCAGCCTCGCGGCCGGGTGCGGTCGGCGCGGTGGGCGACGAGGTGGCCGGCTGGGGCGCGGTGGCCTG
>NZ_KV824276.1:0-23446 GCF_001816045.1 Kytococcus sp. HMSC28H12 | reverse complement strand
CGCCACCCTCCGCGGCCGCGCGCCCGCCCGTGCGGTGCGCCTCGACCTGCGCAGCGCCGTGCTCCTGGCCGTCGTGGCCGTGATGGGCCTGCTCGCGTTCACCTGGCCGCTGCTGGTGCGCCCGGAGTCCACACTGGCCGGCACCACGCAGGCACCGCTGGTGTTCGCGCTGCTGCTGCCGGTGGTCATCGCGGTGGCGCTCAGCCAGCTCACCGGCGAGGGCATGGACGTCAAGGCCCTGGCGGTGCTCGGTGTGCTCTCGGCGCTGGGCGCGGTGCTGCGCCCCCTCGGGGCGGGTGTGGCCGGGCTGGAGGGCGTGCTCTTCCTCGTGGTGCTCGGTGGCCGCGTGTTCGGGCCGGGGTTCGGCTTCGTGCTGGGCACCACCACGCTGTTCTCGTCGGCGCTGCTCACCGCGGGGGTGGGGCCGTGGCTGCCCTTCCAGATGCTGGCAGCGGGCTTCGTGGGCCTGGGCGCCGGCCTGCTGCCGGGCCTCCGCGGCCGGGCGGAGATGGCGCTCCTGGCCGGGTACGCGGTGGTGTCCTCGTTCGCCTACGGCGCGCTCATGGACCTGTCCTTCTGGCCCTTCACCCTGGGCAACGAGACGGCCCTGTCCTACTCCCCCGGCGCCTCGGTGGGCGAGAACCTGCACCGCTTCTGGCTCTACAACCTCGCCACCGCGATGGGGTGGAACGTCGGCCGGGCGCTCACCAACGCGCTCCTGGTGCTCGTGGCCGGCCCGGCCGTGCTGGCGGTCCTGCGCCGCGCCGCCCGCCGGGCCCGGTTCACCTGAGCCCGGCGAGTCGCCCCCTCAGCCCGCCTGCTGACGCACCACCGGGGTGAGCGCCCCGGCGAGGTCCTCGTTGATGCGGGCGCGCAGGTGCGTGCCCTCCTCCAGATGGCGCTCGGCCAGCACCTCGCCCTCGGCGTGCACGCGGGCCACCAGGTCACCCCGGTCGTAGGGCACCACCAGGTCCACCTCGATGGAGGGGTGCGGCAGCTCGGCCTCCACCAGCGCGCGCAGCTCCTCGATGCCCTGTCCGGTCCGCGCGGACACGGCGATGGACCGCTTCTCCGCCCGCAGCAGGCGGGTCAGCACGTCGGGGTCGGCGACATCGGCCTTGTTGACCACGATGACCTCGTTCACGGACTCGGCGCCGTGCTCGTCCATCACCTCGGCCAGCACCTCGCGCACCGCGGAGATCTGGCTCTCGGGGTCCGGGTGGGAGCCGTCCACCACGTGCAGCACGAGGTCGGCGTCGGCCACCTCCTCCAGCGTGGAGCGGAAGGCCTCCACCAGCTGGTGCGGCAGCGAGCGCACGAACCCGACCGTGTCCGCGAGGGTGAACACGCGGCCGTCCGCGGTCTGGGTGCGGCGCACGGTGGGGTCCAGGGTGGCGAACAGCTGGTTCTCCACCAGCACCCCGGCGCGCGTCAACCGGTTGAGCAGCGACGACTTACCGGCGTTGGTGTACCCGGCGATGACCACCGAGGGCACGTGGTGGTCGCGGCGACTGGAGCGCTTGGTGTCGCGCACCGTCTTCATCTGCGCGATCTGCTTGCGCAGCTTGGCCATCTGGCTGTTGATGCGGCGGCGGTCCAGCTCGATCTTGGTCTCACCGGGGCCGCGCGAGCCGATGCCCTCACCGCCGGCCACGCGTCCACCGGCCTGGCGTGACATCGACTCACCCCAACCACGCAGGCGGGGCAGCAGGTACTGCAGCTGGGCGAGCTCCACCTGGGCGCGGCCCTCCCTGCTCTTGGCGTGCTGGGCGAAGATGTCGAGGATCAGCGCCGTGCGGTCGATGACCTTGACCTTCACCACGTCCTCCAGGGCGCGGCGCTGGCTGGGGGCCAGCTCGTCGTCGGCGATGACGGTGTCGGCGCCCTCGGCGGCCACGATGTCGGCCAGCTCGGCGGCCTTGCCCGAGCCCATCCACGTGGCGGGGTCGGGCTTCTGCCGGCGCTGGATGACGCCGGTGAGCACGGTGGACCCGGCCGTCTCGGCCAGGGCGGCCAACTCGGCCAGGGAGTTCTCGGCATCGGCGGTGGTGCCGTCGGTCTGCACGTGGGCCAGCACGACGCGCTCCAGGCGCACCCGGCGGTACTCGACCTCGCTGACGTCCTCGAGCTCGGTGCTCAGGGAGTCCACACGGCGCAGCGCGCGGCGCTCCTCGCGGTCGAACTGGTCGCCGTCGCGGTCGACGTCGTGCACCCAGCCGCCCTCGGTCTCGTCGGCCAGCGCGGCCGCACGCTCGATGGCGGGGGTCTGTCGGGGGTGGGTCATGGTCTCCTTTGGTGGTGCGTGGCTCCAGCCTCTCAGGAGGACAACGCCGTCGGCCACCGATTTCTGCCCACGTCAGCGCGCGCCGCCGATCCTGCCGCGCGTCATCGCACGAGCCCGGCCCACTGCTCCATCGTCGCGTGGTCGCGCTTCAGCTGCTGTGCCAGGTCCTTGCCCACCCAGCGCCAGTGCCACGCCTCGTAGCGGTACCCGGTCTCCTTCTCCCGACCCTTCGGGTAGCGCAGCACCCAGCCGTGCTCGGCCGCGTGCTCCAGCAGCCACCGTCCCCGGGCGTTGTCCCCCACCGGCTTCGGGTACTTCGGCATGTCCGCGATGTCGATGGCCAGCCCCATCTGGTGCTCGCTGCGCCCCGGGGCGGCGGTGTAGACCATCACGTGGTCGGGGTCCTGCGCCTCGTAGTGCTCCCAGACCGCCTCCTGCTCGGAGTAGGATCGGTAGGCGGCGTTGATCCGCAGGTCGATGCCGTCGGCCGCGGCAGCCGCCCGCAGCTCGCCCCACGCGGCGGCCGCCTCGGGCGCGAGCCGCATCGGCGTGCCCTCCTTCGCCGCCCCCTCCACGGCCACGAGCTCGGCGGGCTCCCAGTCCTCGGGCAGCGCGTTGGCCCGATTGACGATCGTGTGGGGCCCCACCTCGGTGACCTCGCGCGGCGTGATGCTGTCCGGGTGCAGGTAGTGGCCGGTGAACACCGCACCGCCCTCACCGGGCGTCGGGTTGGGCGCGGCGTCCTGGGCCGGCGTGACGGGGGCACTGGCGTCGTCGCTCGCCGGGCTGGACGACGGGGCACCGGAGGGGGGCGAGGGCGTCCCGGAGCCCGGGGCGGACGGCGTCACGGACGGCTCGGAGGTCCCCGCCGGACTGTCGACCACCGTCTCGCTCCCGGACGGCGACCCGGCACCGGACCCGGTGCCCCCTCCGCACCCGGCGAGCACCAGCCCCGCCACCAGCACGCCCGTCCCCCAGGCACCCCGTCGCATCCCCCTCTGCACAGTCATGCCGGCCACCCTACGGCGGGGCCGCGGAATGGCCGGCACGACGTGACGGGCGACCGGGCTCAGCCGGCGAGGCCGCCGAGCAGGTCCTGCGCCCGGCCGAAGGTCGACCCGGCGTCCACACCGGTGTCGACGATGGGCCCGCCCTCGGGCTGCAGGGTGCGCGTGTAGAGCACCGCTCCCTGGGCGTCGCGCAGCGAGACGGTGAACTGCCCCGCCTCGTCGATGGCGACGTGCCCGAAGAACTGATTGCCCACACGCGGCGACTCGTTGGGCTCCCCGGCGTGCTTCTGGAAGTCCACCCGCGGGCCGAAGGTGCCGTCCAGGTCGTTGGGCCCGAAGGTGCCGGCGTTCACCGGGCCGGCCACGAACTCCCAGAACGGCGCGAAGTCGGTGAAGGACGCCCGCGCCGGGTCGTAGTGGTGCGCGGCGCAGTAGTGCACGTCGGCGGTCAGCCACACCACGTTCTTGATGTCGTGGCGCGCGATGGCCTGCAGCACCTGGGCGATCTCCTGCTCGCGACCCAGCGGGCGCCCCGCGTCGGCGTTGCCCACGCCCTCCTGGGCGGTGTCGCCGTCGGGCACCACGAGGCCCAGCGGCAGGTCGTTGGCGATCACCTTCCATGTGGCCGTCGAGCGGCGCAGCTCGCGGATGAGCCAGGCCACCTGCTGCTGCCCGAGGATCGGGGTGGCACGGGCCTCGGTGTTGGCGGTGTTGTCGCCCTTCCACGTGCGCATGTCCAGGCTGAACACGTCCAGGTGACGACCGCGGTGGATGGTGCGGTGGATGCGGCCCCCGCCCTCGGGGGTCCACGGGCGGCGGCCGTGGCCGTCGGCGAGCGGCTGGTACTCGAAGAACGCACGACGGGCGAACCCGGCCAGCACGTCCACCCGGCGCTCGCGGTCGTACTTCGGGTCGTCCAGCACCTCGCCGGGGTACCAGTTGTTGGTGGTCTCGTGGTCGTCCCACTGGGCGATCACCGGCACGTGGGCGTACAGCTCGCGCACGTTGTGGTCCATGAGGTTGTAGCGGTGGCGGCCGCGGTACTGGCGCAGGTCCTGGGCCACCTCGGTCACCTCGTCGATGACGAGATTGCGCCACACCTGCCCGTCGGGCTCCACGACGGTGTCCTCGATGGGGCCGTCGGCGTAGATCGTGTCGCCGGAGTGCAGGAAGAAGTCCGGCTTCGTGGCCGCCATGGCGGCGTAGGTGCGCATGCCGCCCAGCTCGGGGTTGATGCCCCAGCCCTGGCCGGCGGTGTCACCCGTCCACACGAACGAGGTGGCGCCCGAGGCGGTGTCGGCGGTGGTGAACGTGCCGGTGGCGCGCTGGCCCTCGCGGCCGTCGGCGTCCTCGAAGCTGACCGCCACCTCGTGGTGGGTGCCGGGGCGCAGACCGTGCAGGGCCAGCTTGGCGGTGCAGTCGCGGCGCGGGTCGGTCCACGGGCCGCGCAGACGGCGGGTGCGACCGCGCTCGTCGGTGAGGGTCACGAGCATCCGCCCGGGCACGCTGGAGCGCGACCAGACGATGCCGGCGTCGTGGGTGACATCGCCCAGCTGCAGGCCGGAGGTGATCTCCGGACGGGCGACCACGAGGCCGGAGGCGGCCGGAGCGGCGAGTGCGGCACCGGCGGTACCGGCCAGGGCGCCGCCGAGGACGGCACGGCGGGTGGGGCGGGACGGGGAGGACATCTGCGAGGTGGGGGGCTGCATGGGGCCACCTTGGGCCGCCTAGGTGAGCGGCCGGTGAGGCAAGGACGGCCACCCGGTGAGCACCGGGTGGCCGTCAGGTGTCCTGCTCGGGAGGTCGATCAGCAGACGTACTTGCGGATGCCGACCGTCAGGTCACCGAGGAAGATGCGCTGGTCGCCGTCCAGACGGTTTGCGGTGTTGACCCGCAGGGAGTTCCAGTAGGTGACGGTGAAGGTCTGCACCGGCACGGCGAAGTTCACCAGAACCGAGGAGGCGTCGTCCTTCGGCGAGACGTCCGCGTAGCGGGTCTGGGTCCACGGGTCGATGGGGGTGCCGGTGCCGCGCAGGCTGGCGCCACGGGTGGTGGTGAAGGCCGCCGGGGACGACAGCTCCACCTTGTCCACGAAGTCATCCGCCTTCGCGTCGATGTCGCGGATGCGGAAGGACAGGGAGCACAGCGGCTCCGAGAAGGTGAAGGTTGTGGCCGACCGGTCGTTGCGCGACCCCGTCGAGGCGTTGACCCCGGTGCCGTTGTCGGGCTGCTGGTGGATCTGCAGGCCGTTGCCGGTGCTGGTCGACACGACGCCCGGGTCGTGATCGCCGTTGGTGATGGTGAGGTTCTCGTTGAAACTCTGCCTCGACCACTGGGGCTCGGTGCTCCCGCGGACGCCAGTGCGCATGATACCCGACATCGTCTGGACGACGTTGGCGCTCAGGGTGGTGGCGCCGCTGACGGTGCTGCCGGTGAGGGGCAGCGTGTAGACGCCGGTGGTGTTGGAGGTGCGCACCCAGTTGGCGCGCAGGTCCCAGTCGATGACCTGGGTGACGCACCTGACCGTGGTGCACGACGCCGCGACGGCGGGGACAGCCGTCGACAGGGCGACGGCCGGGGCGGACCATGCGGCCCCCTGGACAAGGGTGCGGCGGGAGGTTGCCGTGTGTGTTCGGTTGGACATGTGAAGTCTCCTGGCGTGGGACGCGCCGCACGACGTGACGGCGGCTGACTGCGGATCCGGATGGTTGGTGCCCGGTGGCATCGCCTGTTCTACCAGTGATGAAATGGCCACACCAAGTGTTGTTGAACGCTCTTTAACCGCTCGAGCCTCAGACGGAGGCTCCCCCCTTCGCCGGGCCTCATGCCAACGCCTCTCGTGAGGCGGAGGCCACCGACTAGCCTCCACCCATGTCTCCCGCCGCACCCGACCACTACTTCTCCGCCGCCCCCGCATCGGCCGACGAGCGCCGTGAGATCGAGGTGGAGCTGGCCGGTCGCACCCACCGGCTCGTGACCGCCGGTGGGGTCTTCTCCCCCGACCACCTGGACCACGCCACCGCGCTGCTCCTGGAGTCGTCGCCGGTCCGGGAGGTGCTCGCCCCCGCGGTGGTCGACGGCGCACCGGTGCTCCTCGACATCGGCTGCGGGTGGGGGCCGGTGGCGCTCTCCCTGGCCCTGCAGTGCCCCGGTGCGGCGGTGTGGGCGGTCGAGGTCAACGAGCGCGCGGCCGACCTGGCCCGGGAGAACGCGCGACGCCTCGGGGTGCTGGCCGACGCGCCCGGCGGCCCGGGTGTCACCGTGTGCCTGCCGCAGGAGGTGCCCGTCGACGTGCGCCTCGACGGGATCTGGTCCAACCCGCCCATCCGCGTGGGCAAGGAGGCCCTCCACCAGATCCTGGCCACGTGGCTGCCCCGCCTGCGGCCCGAGGGGGTGGCGCGCCTCGTGGTGGGCAAGAACTTGGGCGCGCCGTCGCTGCAGCGGTGGGTCGCCACGCTCGACGCCGCGACCCTGTCCAGCCTCACGCCTTCAGTCGATGACGTTCAGGTCACCGCCTTCACATGCGAACGCGTCGCCCGCTACAAGGCCTTCTGGGTGCTCGAGGCCCGTCCCACCTGACGGCCCCGGCCCACCTGAGGCCCGCGGCCCTCAGCCGAGCCGCTTCTCCCAGATCCCCTCGATGCTGACCGGCCGGTAGCCGAGCGTGGTGTTGATGGCCAGCATGGGCCCGTTCTCCCCGGCATTCCACGTGTGGATGCGCTGCACCTGCGGCCACTCGGCCACGGCCCGGCGCAGCGCCGCGGTCTTCACGAGCGTCCCCAGCCGGTGGCCGCGGTGCTCGGCGGCCACGAGGGTGTCCTCCTGGTAGGCCGCCGTGGGCCGACGGCGCGGCGTCTGCAGGTAGCTGTAGGCCACCGCCTGCCCCGATGTGGTGTGCCGCGCCATCGCGAACACCGTCCGCGCGCCCGACTCCTCCCGGCGGGTGTCGTTGGCCTCCACCCGCTCGGGCGTCCACACCTCCTCCTCGCGCCCGGCGTCGCCCTGGGGCACGTCGGTGCTCATGCGGCGGTAGAGGTCGCACATGCCCTCGACGTGCTCCTCCGGGGTGCGCCCGCTCCAGGTGACCACCTCGTACCCCTGCGCCAGCGGCCACGCCGCGGCCTCGAGGGCGTCCACCCGCGCCATGCCCTCGGCCGGGTCCAGCTGCGAGTGGGTCTCGGTCTGCAGCAGGCACCACCCGTGGGCGAGCGCGAAGGCGGCCGGGCCCTCGCGGCGGTCCAGCACGCCGAACCCGGTGGGCGCCTCCAGGGCGTCCGGCGAACCCGGCTCCGCCGAGCGCGCGTGGCCGGTGTAGGTGTCGAGCACGCTGCGCCCCTCGGCGCGGGCGACCTCCTCGGCCACGCGGTGCAGGGCGGTGCCGATGCCCTGGCGGCGGTGGCCGGGGTGCACCTCGAGCACCACGTGCGCCCGGTCGGTGTTCTCCTGGCGCCCCAGGGAGACCAGCACCGAACCCAGCACCGTGCTCTCTCCCGTCTCACCGCGGCCGGGCAGCACGGGCAGGCCGAGCCCACCCACGACCGCGCCCTGCGGGACGCGGTCGACGGCCAGGACCATCCGCCGCCGGTGGGCGACGGTCTCCTGCAGGTTGCGCAGCACGCCCTCGGCGTCGTTACCGGTCATGTCGTCGTGGCCCAGCAGCTCCTGCCCGAGCAGGGCGTCGAGTTCCACCACCTGCTCGGTGAGGCGGGAGGGCGCGGCGTCCGAGGGGGTCACGTCGAGCTCGGCCAGGGCGAAGGTCTGCGTCATGTGCCCAGCCCAGCAGGGGCGCCGCGAACCCGCCACCGAATTTGCGGCACCCTCCTCGGCGCCCGCCTCCTCAGCCGGCGGCGCGCACCACGGCGAGCGCCTGCTCCACCAGGTCGTCGGCGTCGTGCTCCAGCCACACGATGCGCGGGTCCGGCCGGTACCAGGCGCGCTGCCGGCGGGCCAGGCGCCGCGTGCCCTGCTGGGTGTCCGCGATCGCCTCGTGCTGCGTCATCTCCCCGTCGAGCTGGGCGAGGGCCTGGGAGTAGCCGATGGCGCGCCGTGCCGTGCGCCCCGGCCCGGTCCGCAGGCCCGCCGCGTCGAGCGCCCGCACCTCCTCGAGCAGCCCGGCGGCCCACATCCGCTCCACCCGCGCGTCGATGCGGGGGTGCAGCACCGCGTCGTCGGCCCGCAGCCCGATGAGCACCGTGGGCACGAGGAACTCGCGCGTGGGCATGGTGGAGCTGAACGGCCGCCCGGTGAGCTCGATGACCTCCAGCGCCCGCACCACCCGGCGCCCGTTGCGCGGCTCGATGCCGGCGGCGGCCGGGGCGTCCAGGCGTTGCAGCTCGGCGTACAGCACCTCCACCCCCTCGGCCTCCAGGCGCTCCTCCAGCGCGGCGCGCACGGCCGGGTCGGTGGGCGGGATCTCCAGCCGGTCCAGCAGCGCCCGCACGTACAGGCCGGTGCCACCCACCACCACCGGCACGTGCCCCCGCTGCCGGATGCCGGCCATGTCCTGCCGCCCGGCGGACTGGAACCGGGCCACCGTGGCCTCCTGGGTCACGTCGAGCACGTCCAGCTGGTGGTGCGGCACCCCGCGCCGCTCGGCCACCGACAGCTTCGCGGTGCCGATGTCCATGCCCCGGTAGAGCTGCGAGGCGTCGCTGTTGACCACCTCCCCGCCCAGGCGCTCGGCGAGCGCCAGCCCGAGGTCGGACTTGCCGGTGGCGGTCTGCCCCACCACGGCCACCACCGGCACCGGCCCGGCCAGGGGGTGGTCGGCGGACGTCTGGCCGGTCGGCCTCGGACCGGGGGCGGGCGGCGGGGTGCTGTGCGACATCGGGCCCATCCTCCCGCACCTACGCTGGGGCCATGAGCACCCAGGCCATCGAGTTCCACGTCGTGGCGGACTCCACCGGCGACACCGCGGCCCGCGTGGCCCGTGCGACGGCCGCCCAGTTCCCGGACATCGACACCCACATCGTGCGCCACCCCCGCATCACCACCGAGTCCACGCTGCGCTCGGTCATGGCGCGCATCGCCGAGGACGGGGCGCCGGTGGTCGTGTACTCCACCATCGTCGACTCCTCCCTGCACGACCTGGTGCACGAGCTGGCCCAGCAGCTGCGTCTGGAGCACGTGGACCTGCTGGGCCCCGCCCTGGGGGCCGTGGAGCGCGTGGCCCACCGGCAGGCCGAGCACAAGGTGCGCCCGGTGGGCATCGGGGCGGACTACTTCACCCGCATCGCGGCGATGGAGTACGCGGTCGCCAACGACGACGGCAATCCCGACCAGCGCCTCGACCAGGCCGACGTGGTGCTCATCGGTGTCTCCCGCTCGGGCAAGACGCCGCTGTCGATGTACCTGGGCTACCTGGGCTACAAGACCGCGAACATCCCGCTGGTGCGTGGCATCGAGCCCCCGCAGCGCCTCTTCTCGGTGCCGCGCTGGAAGGTCGTGGGCCTCACCATCGACCCCACGCGCCTGCAGGACATCCGCACCCGGCGCGTGGAGACCCTCGGTGGCCGGCAGGGCAAGGACGGGTACGCCGATCTGGCCAAGATCTACGACGAGCTCGACCACGCCGAGGAGGTCTTCCGCAAGGTCGGCTGCCCCACCATCGACACCACCCAGCTGGCCCTGGAGGAATCCGCGGGCCGTGTCATCGAGTTGGTGGAGGACCGCCGCGCTACCCTTTCCGGGATGTAGGCCCGTCCGGGGCCCATCACCACTGCTCCACAACCACGTGACCTGGAGGATCCGCATGACCGGCGGTGCCACGAAGTACACCTATGACCTCTCCGAGGGCGACATCTCGATGAAGCCCCTCCTGGGCGGCAAGGGAGCCAACCTCTCGGAGATGATCAAGCTCGGCGTCCCCGTCCCGGACGGCTTCACGGTCACCACCACGGCCTGCATCGACACCATGAACAACGGCGGCGAGTGGCCGGCCGACCTGTGGGGTCAGGTGGAGGACTCGTTGGCCCGTTTCGAGGAGCGCACCGGCCGCCGCCTGGGCGACGCCGAGAAGCCGCTGCTGGTCTCCGTGCGCTCCGGCGCGGTCATCTCCATGCCGGGCATGATGGACACCATCCTCAACCTCGGCGTGAGCGACTCCACCGTGGGCTCGCTGGCCGCCGAGTTCGGCGACCGCTTCGCCTGGGACACCTACCGCCGCTTCATCCAGATGTACGGCGACGTGGTGGAGGGCGTGCCGCACCACGTGTACGAGGACGCCCTGCGCGCCCTCAAGGCCGAGCGCGGTGTGGAGAACGACACCGACCTGACCGCCGAGGACCTCAAGGGCCTGGTGGAGACCTACAAGCAGGTCTCGCGCGACCAGATGGGCGAGGAGTTCCCCACCGACCCCAAGGAGCAGCTGAAGCGCGCCGTCAACGCCGTCTTCTCCTCCTGGGACACCCCGCGCGCCGGCGTGTACCGCAAGGCCAACGGCATCCCGGACGACCTGGGCACCGCCGTGAACGTCATGCAGATGGTGTTCGGCAACCGCGGCGAGACCTCCGCCACCGGCGTGTGCTTCACCCGCAACCCCTCCACCGGCGCCCAGGAGCTCTACGGCGAGTTCCTCGTCAACGCCCAGGGCGAGGACGTGGTGGCCGGCATCCGCACCCCCAAGCCGCTGGCCGAGATGGAGGCCGTGCTGCCGCAGGCCTACGCCGAGCTCATGGAGACGATGAACCGTCTCGAGGAGCACCACGGCGACATGCAGGACATCGAGTTCACCGTCGAGGACGGCAAGCTCTACCTGCTGCAGACCCGCAACGGCAAGCGCACCGCCCCGGCCGCCTTCAAGATCGCCGTCGACATGGTGAACGAGGGCAAGCTCGACAAGGCCGGCGCCCTGAAGCGCATCGAGCCGATGCAGCTCGACCAGCTGCTGCACCCGGCCATCAACCCCGACCACGGCCAGACCCCGGTCACCAAGGGCCTCAACGCCTCCCCCGGCGCCGCCGTGGGCGAGGTCGTGTTCGACGCCGAGACCGCCGCCACCCGCGGCAAGGCCGGCGAGGACGTGGTGCTGGTGCGCTGGGAGACCACCCCGGACGACATCGCCGGCGTGATCGTGGCCCAGGGCGTGCTCACCGCCCACGGCGGCATGACCTCCCACGCGGCCGTGGTGGCCCGTGGCATGGGCAAGCCCTGCGTGGCCGGTGCCTCGAAGATCAAGATCGACGCCGAGGCCAAGACCCTCACCATCGGTGAGACGGTGCTGCGCGAGGGCGACATGATCACCCTGGACGGCTCGACCGGTGAGGTCTACGCCTCCGCCCTGGAGCTCGTGCCGCCGCAGCTGAACGACGACTTCCAGACCATCGTGGGCTGGGCCGACGAGATCCGCCGCATGGACGTGCGCGCCAACGCCGACAACGGCGCCGACGCCGCCAAGGCCCGGGAGTTCGGCGCGCAGGGCATCGGCCTGTGCCGCACCGAGCACATGTTCATGGAGGCCGACCGCCTGCCGGCCGTGCGCAAGATGATCCTCGCCGACTCCGACGAGGCCCGCCCCCAGGCGCTGGCCGAGATCCTGCCGCTGCAGCAGGAGGACTTCGAGGCGATCTTCGACGCGATGGCCGGCCTGCCGGTGACCGTGCGCCTGCTCGACCCGCCGATGCACGAGTTCCTGCCCAACCTCGTGGACCAGGCCCTGCTGGTGCAGCGCCTGGAGCTCGAGGGCAGGGGCGAGGACGACGCCGAGCTGGCCGAGGCCCGCACCCTGCTGGCGCAGGTCAAGAAGCTCACCGAGCAGAACCCGATGCTGGGTACCCGCGGTGTGCGCCTGGCGCTGCTCTACCCGGAGATCCCCGCCATGCAGACCCGCGCCATCGTGCGTGCGGCCCTGGCCTCCAAGAAGCGCGGCAACGACCCGCACGTGGAGATCATGGTGCCGCTGGTGGGCTTCGCCGAGGAGCTCAAGCGCATGCGCGAGGTCATCGAGGCCACCGTGGCCGAGGAGCTGCAGGCCGCTGGCGAGTCGATGGACTTCCCCGTCGGCACGATGATCGAGCTGCCCCGCGCCGCGGTGACCGCCGACCAGATCGCCGAGCACGCCGACTTCTTCTCCTTCGGCACCAACGACCTCACCCAGACCGGTGTGGGCATCTCCCGCGACGACGCCGAGGGCGCCTTCCTGGCCCACTACATCGACGAGGACGTCGTGCCGGGCAACCCCTTCGGCTCCATCGACGTCGACGGCGTCGGCGGCCTGGTGAAGCTGGGTGTCGAGGGTGGTCGCTCCACCAAGTCCGACCTCAAGCTCGGCGTCTGCGGCGAGCACGGTGGTGACCCGGCCTCCATCGCGCTCTTCGAGGAGCTCGGCCTCAACTACGTGTCCTGCTCCCCCTACCGCGTGCCGATCGCCCGCTTCGCGGCGGCCCGCGCGGTGCTGGACGCCCAGGGCAAGTGACGTCCCCGGGCTGACCGCCCGGTGACACGGAGAAGGGGCCCCGCCACCGGCGGGGCCCCTTCGTCGAGCGGGTCCTCCTAGATGTACTGACCGGGGACGTTGATCAACCGTGAGAAGGGTGGCTGGTTCCCGCAGGCGCTGTGGGGGCGATGTTCGTTGTAGTGGTGGAGCCAGCCGGCGAGTGCGTCGCGGCGTTCCTGCTCGCTGCGGTAGCAACGGGCGTAGGCCCATCCATCGGCCATCGTGCGGTGGAACCGCTCGACCTTCCCGTTGGTCTGAGGACGATACGGCCTGGTGCGCTTGTGCTTGATCCCCAGCTCAGCGCAGGTGTCGCGCCACAGGTGTGACCGGTAGGCGCCTCCGTTGTCCGACAGGACGCGCTCGATGGTGACGCCGCGGTCGGCGAACCAGTCGACGGCCCGGTGCAGGACTCCGGCGGCGGTGATGGCGGTTTCGTCGTCGTGGACCTCGGTGTACGCGACGCGGGAGTGGTCGTCGATGACGGTGTGTACGAACGCGTACCCGAGCTTGGGGCTGTGCCACTTGTTCTTCGGCTTGTCCGGTGTCGCGGCGCGGTTCTTCCTGCCCTGGCGGCGGCCGACGTATCGCCAGCCGCCCCGTCGGGGATGTTCCCGACCTTCTTCACGTCCACGTGCACCAGCGAACCCGGGTGCGGGTGCTCGTAGCGACGCACGGGCTCGCCCGTGGCGCGGTCGACGTACGACAACCGGTTCAGGCGCGCCACCGTGAGGATGCGGTGGACCGTCGAGGGAGCGATCCCCAGCCGCGCGGCGAGCTGGATTGGCCCTTCGCGCAGTCGCATTCGCAGACTGACGCACCGCTTCGCCACCACCTTGCTCGTCTTCTTCGGTGAGGACTTCGGTCGCGACGAGCGGTCGTTCATGGACTCGCCGGCAAGGTAGCGGTCGACCCAGCGCTTCACCGTCGGCCAGGACACCTGGAACCGGGCAGCAACCTCGCTGATCGGCCAGCCCTCGTCTACGACAAGTTGGGCGACCTTGAGGCGATGGCGCGGAGTCAGGGCAGCATTTGAATGGAGGCTCATCGTCGCGCGCGCATTCTCATTCGGGCGACTTGCAGTGCGGCCGCCAACGCCGCGACACCAGCGGCTGCCAGGCTCAACCCCGACGCAGAGATGTTGCGTGCAACGAGCATTGCACCCGCAGCCGCTCCGACCGCCGATCCGAGGTAGTTGGCCGACGCATTCGCGGCGACTGCCGTGGCTCCGTCACCCGGGTTGGCTCCAAGCAGGACGTGCTGCTGGGGCGTGAGCGAGGCCCACCCGCACAGGCCCCAAAAGAACAGGCTGGCCAGGAGCATGGCGGGGATCTGACTCAAGGCCACGCCTGCCAGAGCGCAGGCCAACACGCTGAGCAGGACCAGACTGATCCTCAGCGGCTTGCCCTTGTCGACCACACGCCCGATGCCCAGCGCGCCGACGGCACCACCCAGGCCCCAGACCCAGATCGCAGCCGTCTGATGCCGGGCCAAGGAGGACTCGGCGAGGACGACAGTCAAGTAGGTGTAGAGGCCCAATGAGGCGATCCCGGTCAGCAGAGTGACGACAACGGTGAGGAGGTTGTCCGGTCTGGCTACCGCGCGGATCCGCTGCCACGCGCTCGATGCTGGGATCTGCGGAAGCTCACCGCCGCGCAACATGACCCCCGCGAGGGCCGCGGTTCCGGTGGCGACGACCAGCGCGATCGCCGCCCGCCAGCCCCATCGCTCGGCGAGGAGTAGTCCGACGGGCACACCAAAGACCGTTCCCACGGCCAGCCCTGCTAGCACCAGCGCCAGCGCCCGCCCGCGTTGCTCCCCACCAACCAAGGCGGCGGCAACCGCCGATGACAACGGTGAATACACGCCGGCTGCAGCGCCGGCCACGGCTCTGGCCATGAGAAAGGTCACCACGCCAGGGGCTGCCATCGTAGCGAGGTTCGCCGCGGTGAAGAGCGCCAGGGCCACGACCAGGCTGCGACGAGACCGACGTCCTGCCCGACCGGCGAGAACTGGTCCGGTGATGGCATAGGAGCCTGTGAACGCTGCGACGCCCAAGCCCACGACGGCCTCGGTTGACCCCAAGGAAGCCGCTATCGCTGGCAGCAGCCCAGCGATGACGTAAGCGTCCAGGCCAAGCGCGACGCTACCCATCACGAACGGCCACAGTCGCCCGATCACGATGCCTGCTTCGGATCGTCGACGTTGTCGATGACCGCGCCCAAGACCCCGGGGAACAGTGCATCGAGGTCGTCACGCCGCAAGCGGATCAGGCAGGCCCGTCCTTCCCCTCGGGTCCATGTCACACCAGCCTCACGCAACATGCGCGTGTGGTACGTCAGCGTCGAGCGCGGCAGATCGTCGGCCAGATCGAGGCTGTCGTGTTCCATACCGTCGGACAGACGCCGGACCATCTCCAAACGAGTCGAGTCACTCAAGGCGGCGAGGACCCGGGCCAGTGACAGATCGGCGGCATCGGGGTGGACGTACCTACGGGGCGTCAACGGGACCTCCAAGGATCGTGCAGTGATACCTGCACGATAACCATGCGGGAATCACTGCACAATCTCGACCGTCGAGTGTGCCTCGATCAACGTCTCCGGTCAGTACACCTAGAGCCGTCCCTGGCGCCGCCAGGTGCGGGCCACGAGGCCCAGCGCGAAGAGGTCGAGGACGCCCACCAGGGCCAGGAACGGGCCCAGCGGGGCGGAGCCCGTGGCCCAGAGCACCACGCCGGCCAGCAGGAGCAGCACCGCCCCACCGGCCGACAGCGTCAGCACCTGCGCGGGCCTCATCGCAGGCCGCCCACGGTGAGCAGCCAGCCCGTGGTCTGGTCGTAGGGGTCGCTCAGGGCCCCGGCCACGTAGAGCGGGGCGAGGTCCGGCACGAGCACCGCGTACCCCTGCTCGGCCAGCGCCCGGCCCAGGTAGGCCATGCCCAGGTCGTAGCGCATCGGCTCGAACCCGGCGGGGCAGGGCCAACGCGAGAGGTCGTCGGTACAGGCGGGGGCGCGCAGGTGGCCGAAGACCAGCAGTGGCGCCTTGCCCCGGGCGTGGGCGGGCCGGTACAGCTGGCCCCGCACCGGCGCGCGGAACTCCCCGGGGTTCCTCGGGCCACCCAGGTCGATGTCGCCGAGGTCCACGGCGCGGACCTCCACCCCGCCGCTGCGCTTCACCGAGAGGGGCTCGGGGGTGCGGTTGCGCAGGGAGTGCGGGCCGTCCCCC
Source organism: Kytococcus sp. HMSC28H12 (assembly GCF_001816045.1). NCBI lineage: Bacteria > Bacillati > Actinomycetota > Actinomycetes > Micrococcales > Kytococcaceae > Kytococcus > Kytococcus sp. HMSC28H12. The sequence continues at coordinate 7,498 of NZ_KV824276.1, read as the reverse complement.
TGGTCGGGGTACTCCGCCGCCCGGTCGGTGCCCTTGGCGGCGGCGTCCAGGGCCATCGAGTCGTTGCCCGCGCTCCCCGGCGTGGACGAACTGGTGGCGGCACCGGACGGGGCGGTGGCCGCGGGTGCGGCACCGGCGGGCACCGCCATCGGGGCGAGGCAGAGGGCGGCCACGACGGCCACGGGGAGTCGACGCATGGGCTCTCCTGGGGTCGGCAGGGGCGGTTCCCCTGGACGCCCGGAGGCTACCGCCGGGCGGGCGTGCGACCCGGCCCGACGGGCGGTGCTCAGTCCACTCGGCAGGGGGCCTGCGTCACGTCCGGGGCCGGCGGCCGGCCGATGCCGGGCATCCCCAGGCCGACCGCCGGCTTCTTGGCGGGCATGCCCTGGGCCCGCTCCCACGCGTCGCCGCCGGCGGTGCGGCGCACGGAGAAGGTGCCGCCCTGCACCGCTGAGTCGGCGATGAGGTTGTGCGGGGCGCCGTAGGTGACCTCCACGGTGACCATGTCGCCGGGGCGGGGGCGGTCGGCCTCGGGGAGGTCTGCCGGCAGCGCGAAGTGCACCAGGCGGTTGTCGTCCGCACGGCCGGACATGCGCTGGGTCTCGGCGTCCTTGCGGCCCTCGCCGGGGGCCACCAGCACCTCGACGGTGCGCCCCTCCTGGGCGCGGTTCTCCTCCCAGGAGATGCGTTCCTGCAGCTCGATGAGGCGGTCGAAGCGGTCCTGCACGACATCCTTGGGCACCTGGTTCTCCATCGTGGCCGCGGGCGTGCCCTCGCGGATGGAGTACTGGAAGGTGAAGGCGCTGGAGAAGCGGCTGGCCTCCACCACGCGCAGGGTCTCGGCGAAGTCCTCCTCGGTCTCGCCGGGGAAGCCCACGATGAGGTCGGTGGTGATGGCCGCGTGCGGGATCTGCTCGCGGACGCGCTCCAGGATGCCCAGGAACTTCTTGCCCCGGTAGCTGCGCCGCATGTCCTTGAGCACCTTGTCCGAGCCGGACTGCAGCGGCATGTGCAGGCTCGGCATGACGTTGGGCGTCTCGGCCATGGCGTCGATGACGTCGTCGGTGAAGGCGGCGGGGTGCGGGGAGGTGAAGCGGACACGCTCCAGGCCCTCGATCTCGCCGCAGGCGCGCAGCAGCTTGCTGAAGGCCTGACGGTCGCCGAACTCCACGCCGTAGGTGTTGACGTTCTGCCCCAGCAGGGTCACCTCCACGACGCCCTGGTCCACCAGCGCCTGCACCTCGGCCAGGACGTCGCCGGGGCGGCGGTCCTTCTCCTTGCCGCGCAGGCTGGGCACGATGCAGAAGGTGCACGTGTTGTTGCAGCCCACGCTGATGGACACCCAGCCGGAGTACGCGCTGTCGCGGCGGGTCGGCAGGGTGGACGGGAAGGTCTCGAGCGACTCCAGGATCTCCACCTGGGCCTCGCGGTTGTGGCGGGCGCGCTCCAGCAGCACCGGCAGGGAGCCGATGTTGTGGGTGCCGAAGACCACGTCGACCCACGGCGCCTTCTTCACGATGGTGTCGCGGTCCATCTGCGCCAGGCAGCCGCCGACGGCGATCTGCAGGTCCGGGTTGCGCAGCTTGGCCTGCCGCAGCTGGCCGAGGTTTCCGTAGAGCTTGTTGGCGGCGTTCTCTCGCACCGCGCAGGTGTTGAACACCACCACGTCGGCGGTCTCCGGGCGCTCGGCGGCGTCCAGTGCCGCCAGGTCGGTGTAGCCAGCCCCCTCGAGCAGGCCCGAGAGGCGCTCGGAGTCGTGCACGTTCATCTGGCACCCGTGGGTGCGGACGTCGTAGGTCTTGCCGGTGGTGGAGGTGCTCATCGTGGGGCGGATTCTACGCGCCGCGGGTGACTCCCCCGCCGGCCGCGAGGGGCCCGGTGCCACGATGGGGGCATGAGCGACGTCATCAAGATCAACGCCATCACCGTGCCCGCCGACTCCGGCGACGAGCTCGCCCACCGCTTCGCGCAGCGCGCGGGCGCCGTGGACGGCCAGCCGGGCTTCAAGGGCTTCGAGCTGCTGCGCCCCACCGACGGCCGCAACGTCTGGCTGGTAGTGACCCGCTGGGCCGACGAGGCCTCGTTCGAGGCGTGGACCTCCGGCCGGGACTTCCAGAAGGCCCACGGCGGGCAGGGCCGTCCCGAGGGCTCCGAGGCCGCGTCCGGCGCGCACGGTGAGGGTGGCGAGCAGCCCCGCCAGAAGCCGGTGGGCATGAGCGCCGAGCTGTGGTCCTACGACGTGGCCGGCGGCAGCACCGGTGGTGGTGCCGGCGAGGCCTGAGCCGACCACCCATCGGGCGTGACGACGCCCACATCTCAGCCGGGTCGCTGGGCGGGATCTGGTCCGGGTCGGTCCTCGACGCCCCCTCGGGTCCCGGTGGGTACGGTGCTGTGACCCCCCCCAGGAGGATCCATGTCGCGCCCCACCCGCGCCGTTGCCGTCCTGACCGCGGCTGTCACCCTGACCACCCTCTCCGGCGGGCCGAGCCAGAGCCGCCCGCTGGCAGAGGCCACCTCCACCGCACCGACCCTGCCGGCCTCCCCGTGCGCGGACGGGGACGTCCCCCTCACGCCCGAGGAGGCCTTCCTCGCACGCCCCGAGGCGGCAGCCCTCGTGGCCGGCGGCGGCTTCGGGGACCAGGTGGCCTCGTTCCAGCGCGCCCTGTGCGCGGCTCCGGACGCCGAGGCGGCAGAGCAGGTGGTGCAGGAGCACGGCGCCGCCCTGTGGGAGCTCGCCGTCGACCGGGCCCAGGGCCGGGTCGACACCGGTGGGTGGTTGAGCGCCGGGGACGACCGCCCGCTCTACTGGGCGCGCTTGGCGATGGTGGCCAGCATCCGGCAGCACGCCGGCAGCGCCCACCTGTCGGCGGCGCAGCGGCAGGACCTCGTCGACCGCCTCGACCGCGTGTCCCGCGGGCAGGAGGACGTCCACTTCCCCAAGGGCCGCGGCGTGAAGCGCGTGCTCGTCACGGGCTTCGACCCGTTCACCCTGGACGAGGACGTCCGCCAGGCCAACCCGTCGGGCGCCGCGGCCCTCGCGCTCGACGGGTTGACCGTCGCCGGACCGGACGGGCCGGTGCGCATCGAGGCCGCGATGCTCCCGGTGCGGTGGCGGGACTTCGACCACGGGATGGTCGAGGACACGCTGCTGCCGCACTTCACCACCGGCCGCGACGGGATCGACGCGTTCACCACCGTGAGCCAGGGGCGACCGGGCCAGTTCGACCTCGAGGTGACGAACGGGGCCTGGCGTGCCGGGTTCCACGACAACGAGTTCGTGTGCCACCGGGGCCAGGTCCCGGCCCCGCAGTCCCCGACGGTGACGCCCCAGCCCCAGTGGACCCGGTCCACGCTGCCCATGGACGCCCTCACCGCCCGACCCAGCGGGCCCTTCCCCGTGGTGCGCAACACCGAGGTCACGGAGGTTCCCGGCGACACGCCCCCCGAACCGGTGACCACGACCTGCCCGGCCCCGAAGTCCCCCGGGACGGTCCGGCCCGACGGCCCCACCGAGGGGTCGCAGGCACGGGCTGGCGGGGGTGGCAACTACCTCTCCAACGAGGTGGCCTACCGGGCGACGCTGCTGCGGGACGCCGTGGGCCTGGACGTGCCCGGCGGGCACGTCCACACGCCGGTGCTGGAGGGCCTGCCGGAGGACAGGACGCAGCTCACCTCGTCGCAGTTCGAGGCCAACCGGGAGGCGATCACGGCCCAGGTGCGGGAGCTGGTCGTGCGCACGGCGCGGTCCACGCGCTGAGGGCCCGCGGGGTCAGTCGCGCTGGTGCTCGGGGTCCTGGTCGAGCGCCTCGCGGATGACCGAGTACGCGACCTCCCCGGAGTAGCCCTTGCGGGCGAGCATGCCCGCGAGCCGACGGGTCTTCACCTGCCGGTCGAGGCCGCTCATGGTGCGCAACTTCTTGGCCACGAGCTGCTCGGCCCGGGCCCGCTCACCATCGGGTGTCACCTCGTCGGCGAGGGCCTGCTGGGCGACCTCCTCGTCGATCCCCTTGCGCCGCAGCTCGTGCGCCAGCCCGCGGCGGGCCAGTCCGCGACCCTGCTGCTGGGAGCGCACGAGCATGTGGGCGTACGCCTCGTCGTCCACCAGTCCGACGGCCTCCATCCGGTCGAGGACCACGCGGGCCACCTCGGGGTCGCACCCCCGCTGGGCCAGCTTGTCCTCGAGCTGCCGACGGCTCCTCGGGGCGGCGGTGAGCTGCCGCAGGACGATGGCGCGCGCCACCTCGTGGGGGTCGGCCTCGGCGTCCTGCTGCGCGGGGTCCTCGGGGGGCGGCGGTGGCGCCGACGGCCGGGACGGGGCGGACGACGGCGGGGAGGTGGGCGCGCCGACCCCGAGACCGTCCACCTCCCCGGCCGCGATGCGACGCAGCTCCTCCATGTCCGGTGCACGGGCCGGACCCCGACGCGGGGTCGACGCGTCGGGGCCCGGGGTCAGGGGGCCGTCACCCACGGGAACCGGGTCCCACGGGTGCGGTGGTGCGCTCGGTGCGCTGCGGTGCGGTCACGGTCAGAAGGTGACCTCGACCTCGTCGGGCTGGCCCGCGGCCAGGGCGGCCGCCTCGGCGTCCACGTCCTCGGTCACCGCGTTCGGGTCCACCCCGATGCCGAGCTTGGCCTTGATCTTGCGGTCCAGCTCCTCGGTGAGATCCGGGTTGTCACGCAGGAACTGCCGGGCGTTCTCCTTGCCCTGCCCCAGCTGGTCGCCGTCGTAGGTGTACCAGGCACCCGACTTGCGGATGAAGCCGTGCTCCACGCCCATGTCGATGATGCCGCCCTCCCGGGAGATGCCCTGCCCGTAGAGGATGTCGAACTCGGCCTGCTTGAACGGCGGCGAGACCTTGTTCTTGACGATCTTGGCGCGGGTGCGGTTGCCGACCGGCTCGGTACCGTCCTTGAGCGTCTCGATGCGGCGCACGTCGATGCGCACCGAAGCGTAGAACTTCAGCGCCTTACCACCGGTGGTGGTCTCCGGGGAGCCGAACATCACGCCGATCTTCTCGCGCAGCTGGTTGATGAAGATGGCCGTGGTGCCGGTGCTGCTCAGGGCACCGGTGATCTTGCGCAGCGCCTGGCTCATGAGGCGGGCCTGCAGACCCACGTGGGAGTCACCCATCTCGCCCTCGATCTCGGCGCGGGGCACCAGGGCCGCCACGGAGTCGATGACGATGATGTCCAGCGCACCGGAGCGGATCAGCATGTCCGCGATCTCCAGCGCCTGCTCACCGGTGTCGGGCTGCGACACGAGCAGGTTGTCGACGTCCACACCCAGCTTCCGGGCGTACTCCGGGTCCAGCGCGTGCTCGGCGTCGATGAACGCCGCGATGCCGCCGGCCTTCTGCGCGTTGGCCACGGCGTGCAGGGCCACGGTCGTCTTACCGGAGGACTCCGGGCCGTAGATCTCGATGACACGCCCGCGGGGCAGGCCGCCCAGGCCGAGCGCGACGTCGAGGGCGATGGACCCCGTCGGGATGGTGGCGATGGGCGGACGCGTGTCGTCACCCAGGCGCATCACGGCGCCCTTGCCGTGCTGCTTCTCGATCTGCGCCATCACGGCGTCGAGGGACCGCGCGCGCTCCGCGGTCGGGTCGGTGTTGGTCTTCTTGCCGGCCATGCTCACCACTTCCTTGTCACATCGTGTCGGGCGCGCCCACCTTCGACGCATGCCTCCCGCGAGACGGCCCGGTTGATCCCCGGGCGGTCGTTCACGGGTCTGCGTCAGACGCTAGGAGCGCCCACCGACAACCTCCCCCGAGCGCGCCACGGACTGTGGACGAGCTGACGGGCCGAGGCGCACGGCGAGCGTTCCTGCGCACAGACTACAGAACACCTGTTCGCCCGTCGACCGACGACTGTTCGGCGTGTCGCGCCCCTGCCCCGTGACACGACGCACCCGTCCGCCCGGCCTCAGTCGACCCGCCCGGCGGGAGGCCCCGGGTCCGGCCCCCACTGCCGCTCGGCTGGCACGTCGAAGTCCACGCACAGCGATTGCCACACCTGCCGCGGCGGCACGCCGGCGGCCAGGGCCTCCTCGACCGTGCGCTCCCCCGCCACCTCCGAGAGCACGTGGTTGCGACGGATGTGGCCGGCCATCATGGCCCCGAACTCCGCGGCCATGAGCTCGTCCAGCTGGCTGTTGCGCATGGCGTCAGTCTCACAGGCCCCTCGCGCATCCCCTTCCTCCCCCCGCGTGCCCCGACGAACTGTGCTTGGGTCGAAGGGAACTGGAACACCGGCAGATCGCCACCGCCCCGATCCGATGCAAGGAGTGAGACCGTGCGTACCACCCGGTCCATCGCCCTGACCCTGGCACTGGCCGCCGCCCCGCTGACCGCCGTGGCGCCGGCCCACGCCCAGAACACCCCGAGCAACGAGGCCCCGGCCTCGGGCACCGTGACCACCCAGGCGGAGCCGAGCAACGGCAAGTCCTCCTCGGGCACCATGACCACCCAGGCCGAGGAGACCACCTCCGCCTCGGAGGAGAAGGACGAGGACAAGGGCTTCCCGTGGGGCCTGCTGGGCCTGCTGGGCCTCCTGGGCCTCGCCGGCCTGCTGGGCATGGGTGGCAGGAAGCGCGAGGAGACCGAGGTGCGTCACACGACCACCACCCGCACCGACGTCACCTCCCGCACCGACGGCCTCACCCAGCGTGCGGACGACCGCTTCGGTGACGGCGACGGCCGCCTGGACCGCGACGACCTGCCGGGCACCGGCCGTCGCTGACGCGACGTACGCCCCGTCGTGAGGGCCCGCAGCCACCCGGCTGCGGGCCTTCACGTACGTCCCCGCGCGAGGTCGTCGGTGCGCGGTGGCAGGCTGACCCCCGATGACGGCCGACGTGCTCTCCCGGTTCTCCCCCGCCACCCGTGCGTGGTTCGAGGCGAGCTTCGCCGCGCCCACCGCCGCCCAGGCCGGCGCGTGGGACGCCATCAGCCGGGGCGAGCACACCGTGGTGGTGGCCCCCACCGGGTCGGGCAAGACGCTCTCGGCCTTCCTGTGGTCGCTCGACCAGTTCGTCCCGCGCCCGGACCACGAGGTCCCCACCGCGCCGTGCAGCGTGGTCTACGTCTCCCCGCTCAAGGCACTGGCGGTCGACGTGGAGCGCAATCTGGCCGCGCCCCTGGCCGGCATCGGGCACGCCGCGGTGCGCTTGGGCACCGAGCCCCCGCGGGTGGGGGTCTCACTGCGCTCCGGCGACACGTCCCCCGCGGACCGGCGCCGTTTCGCCAGCCACGGTGCGGACGTGCTCATCACCACCCCGGAGTCGCTCTACCTGCTGCTTACCTCGAAGGCCCGCGAGCAGCTCTCCGGGGTGACCACCGTGGTGCTCGACGAGGTGCACGCGATGGCGGGCACCAAGCGCGGGGCGCACCTGGCCCTCACCCTGGAGCGGCTCGACGCCCTCCTCGAGCGGCCGGCCCAGCGCATCGGGCTCTCGGCCACGGTGCGGCCGGTGGACGAGGTGGGGCGCTGGCTGGCCGGG
>NZ_KV824275.1:0-3688 GCF_001816045.1 Kytococcus sp. HMSC28H12 | reverse complement strand
CGGGGGCGGCCTGCGCCGACCCCTCCGCCCCGGGGGCCGGCAGGCCCTCGGCCTCCCCGGCCTCCTGCCCGCGGTCCCGGCCGAACCGGCGGCCGACGCGCTCCACGATGACGTACAGCGCCGGCACCAGCAGCAGCGTGAGCACCGTGCTGCTCAGCAGGCCGCCGATCACCACGATCGCCAGCGGCTGGCTGATGAAGGCCCCGCCGCCGGTGAGCGCGAACGCCATCGGGGTGAGCGCGCAGATGGTGGCCAGCGCCGTCATGAGGATGGGGCGCAGGCGGTGGCGGCCGCCCTCCACCACGGCGTCCTCGATCGACAGCCCGCGGGCGCGGTACTGGTTGACCAGGTCGATGAGCACGATGGCGTTGGTCACCACGATGCCCACCAGCATCAGGCCGCCGATCATGCCGGCCACGCCCAGCGGCACCCGGGTGAGCACCAGCATCGCGATGGCGCCGGTGGCCGCGAAGGGGATGGAGACCAGCAGGATGAGCGGCTGCACGATCGAGCGGAAGGCCGCCACCATGATCAGGTAGACGATGCCGATGGCCGCCAGCATGGCCAGCCCCAGCTGGGCGAAGGCCTCGGCCTGCTCCTCGCTCTCGCCGCCCACGGAGACCTCCACGCCCTCGGGCACGTCGACGCCGTCCACGGCCTGGGTGAGATCCCGGGTGAAGGCACCGAGGTCGTCGGTGTCGTTGACGGCGGTGATGGTGGCCGAGCGCTGGCCGTCGGTGCGCGTGATGCTCACCGGCGACTCCACCTTCCTGACGCTGGCCACGTCGGCCAGGGTGAGCGGGCCCTTCGGACCGGCGCCCACCGGCAGCTTCCTCAGCGCGGCCACGGAGGTCGGCTTCTCGCCCTGCACGACCACCACCGGGTGGGCGGCGTCCCGCAGGGTCACCTCGCCGACCGGGGCGCCGTGCAGCGCGCCGGCCACGAGCTGGCCGACGACCGCCTCGGAGAGCCCGGCGGCCTGAGCCTTCTGGCGGTCGACCTCCACGCGCACGGCGGGGATGGTGTCGGCCGCGTTGTTGGAGACGTCCGTGGCGCCCTGCACACCGGAGACGGCCTTCTCGACGGCACGCGCGGTCTCCTCCAGGGCCTTCTCGTCGTCGGAGCGCACCACCACCTGGGTGCGGCCCATCGACGGGTCCTCCGAGGCGCCGGTCACGCGGACGGTGCCGGGCACGTCCTGCAGCCGGTCCTCGATGGTGGTGCGCACCGCGTCGGCGTCGGCCTCGTCGTCCATGGCCACGAAGAACTGCGAGGAGCTCGAGCCGCCACCGGTCATGGCGGCCGCGCCGTCGCCGGTGTCACCCACGGTGGCGGTGACGGTCTTCACGCCGTCGATGCCGGCGAGGGCCTCCTCCACCTTCCGGGCGGCGGCGTCGGTGGCCTCCAGGGTGGTGCCGGCGGGCATCTCCTGGGTGACGTTCACCTGGGTGTCGCCGGCCGAGCCCATGAAGTCGGTCTTCACCAGGCCGGCGGAGGCCACGGTGCCGGCGAACACGAGCAGGCCCGCCAGGCAGGTGAGCAGGGGGCGGCGGATGACCGTGCGCAGCACGGGCAGGTAGCCGCGCTGCAGCCAGTCCGGGTCGTCGGAGTGCAGGGCGGCCAGGCGCTGCTCCTCGGTGAGGTCGCCGGCGTCGCGGCTGCGCAGGAACCAGTAGCCCAGCACCGGGATGATGGTGAGGGCCACCAGGAGGGAGGCCAGCAGGGCCACCACGACGGTGAGGGCGAAGGGGCGGAAGAGCTCGCCCACCTGTCCGCCCACGAGGCCCAGCGGCAGGAACACCGCCGCGGTGGCCAGCGTGGAGGAGGTCACGGCACCGGCCACCTCGGCCACGGCGCGCGGGATGGCCTGCGCCTTGGGCTCGCCGCCGTCCACGTGGCGTTTGATGTTCTCGATGACCACGATGGAGTCGTCCACCACGCGCCCCACGGCGATGGTGAGCGCACCGAGGGTGAGGATGTTCAGCGAGTAGCCGGCCAGGTGCAGGCCGATCATCGCCACGAGCAGCGAGAGCGGGATGGACACCGCGGTGACGAGCGTCAGGCGGATCGAGAGCAGGAAGAGCAGCACCACGAGGATGGCGAAGCCGAGGCCCAGCAGGCCCTCGGTGGTGAGGTCGTGGATGGACTGCTCCACGAACGGCGCCTGGTCGAACACGACGGTGAGGCGGCCGTCCTGGCCGAGGTCGTCCTGCAGCCCGGACAGGGCGTCGGACACGTCGTGGGAGATGCCCACGGTGTTCCCCTCGGGGGTCTTGACGATGCCGAGGGTGACGGCGGGTCGGCCGTCGGTGCGGGTGTGGCCGGTGGCCGGCGGGTCGGCGAGGGTGACCTTGGCGACGTCGCCGAGGGTCACCGGGGAGGACGGGGAGGAGGCCGCGGCGGTGGCGCCTGCCTGCTGCCCGTGGGCCACCTGCCCGGTCGGGTCCTGTGCGGTCGGGTCCTGCCCGCCCTCGCCACCGGTGGCCGGCTGGGCGGCCAGCGGCAGCGCGCGCAGCTCGGAGACGTCCTGGAAGCTCGCCCCCACCTGCACGGCCAGGGACTGGTCCCCGTCGTTGAGGGTGCCGCCGGGCACCACCACGCCGTTGGACTGCAGCGCGGCGGCCACGGCCTGCGGCGTCACGCCGGCCTTCGCGGCCTTCGCCGGGTCCAGGTCCACCCGCACCTGCTGGTCCTTCACGCCGCTGAGCTGCACCTCGCGGACGCCGTCGATCTTCTCCAGCGCGGGCACCACGCTGTCGTTGAGGCGCTCCACGAGCTGGTCGGTGCTCCCGCCGCCGGTGGCTGAGACCTGCATGATCGGGAAGGCGTCGAAGGCGCCCACGATCACCTGGGGCTCGGCCCCCTCGGGGAGGTCCATGCCCGAGACCTCGGCCTGGAGCGCGGCCTTCGCGTCGTCCAGGGAGGTGCCGTAGGTGAGCGTGGCCTGCACCACCGAGAGGCCGTTGGAGCTGGTGGACTCCACCTTCTCGATGCCGTCGAGCTGCTCGGCGGCGCGCTCCATCGGCACGGTGACGCGGGACTCCACCACCTGCGAGTCGGCGCCCTGCACGGGCGTCACGGCCACCACCAGGGGGAACTCCAGCGAGGGGAGCAGCTCCTGCTTGAGGGAGGACGTGGAGAACAGTCCGAGCACGAGGGTGAGCACCGTGGCCAGGGCCACCAACGCCCTGTTCCTCAGGCTCAGGCGGGCAAGGGCAGTCATGTGCGGGACCTCCGGGGCGGGTGCGGGACTCGGCTGGGTCGACCGCCCCGGGACGTCCCCCGGTCACCGTCACCCGCGCAGAGTCTAGGGCTCCGCCGGGGCCTCGATCTCGACGGCCACCTGCCGGTCCCCGATGCGGGTGAGCAGCAGCACCCGGCGCTGGTCGCCCCGGGTCCGGATCCGCTGGCGCACCACGGCCGGGTCCAGCGACGACCCGTGCTTGCGCAGCACCAGCTCGCCGACCTCCCGGCGGCGGGCCCACGCGGAGAGCACCTTGGGGCGGGGCGCCATCACCTCCACCACACGGTGGGTGCGCACCCACGCGGGGTCGCCCGGCAGGTCGGCCGTCATCCACCCCACGCCGGTACCCAGCTCGGCCGCCCGGGCCTCTGCGGCGCCGCCCGCCACCACGCCCACCAGCCCGGCCTGCGCCAGGGCGGGATCGGGCTCCCACAGGTGGGTGCC
>NZ_KV824274.1:0-2381 GCF_001816045.1 Kytococcus sp. HMSC28H12 | reverse complement strand
CCACTCGGTCGAGGGGCCGCTGCGCCCAGGGGGACCGCTTGGCCTCAGGCCGTGGCCGGCGCTGCGTCGGTGACCTGGCTGGCGGCGTCGTCGCCCTCGGTGGGCACTGCGCCCTCCTGGTCCGGGCGACGCACCAGGAGCGTGAGCGCCAGGGCCACCACGAAGATCCCGGCCCCGGCCGCCATCGCCAGGGAGACGCCGCCGGCGAGGGACTCGGCAGGGCCGTGCCCGTCGGCCGCCAGCTGCCCGGCGCGGTGGCTCATGAGGGCGATGGCCAGGGCGGTGCCGGTGGCGGCCGCCACCTGCTGGAAGGTGCCCAGGATGGCCGAGCCGTGGGAGTACAGGTCCATCGGCAGCGCGCCCAGGCCGGCGGAGAACAGCGGCGTGAACAGCAGGGCCAGGCCGAAGCTGATGGCCGGGTGCACCAGGAGGAAGGCCCACCACGGGGCGTCGAGGGCCGCCCAGGTGCCCACCGAGAGGGCCACGAGCACCAGCAGGGCGCCGGGCACCACCAGCGGGCGGGGCCCCAGCCGGTCGTACCAGCGGCCGATGCGGGGAGCCAGGAGGCCCATCATCAGGCCACCGGGCATCATCACCAGGCCGGCCTGCAGGACGCTCAGGCCGCGCGCGTCCTGCAGCCACAGGGGCAGCAGGATCATGGAGCCCATCATCGCCATCATGGCGGCACACATGATGCCCATGGACAGGGCGAAGTTGCGGTGGGTCAGCGCGCGCAGGTCCAGCAGCGGGGCGCCCCCGGAGCGGGCCAGGGAGAGCTGGCGCCACACGAGCAGGGCCACGCCGGCCGCGCCCACGGCCACCGCGAGCACCGGGGAGACCACCGGCTCGGCGGCGCCGGGGCCGGAGTGGCCGCCGAAGGAGCTCAGGCCGTAGACCAGGGCACCGAAACCGACCGCGGCCAGGGGGAGGCTGAGCAGGTCGAGTGGGCCGGCGGCCCCGGCGTGGTTGCGTGGCAGCAGGCGCAGGCCCACCAGCAGCATGCCCACGGCCAGCGGCAGAACGAGCAGGAAGAGCCAGCGCCAGGAGGCGAACTGCAGCACCAGGCCGGAGGTGGTGGGGCCCAGGGCGGGCGCCACGGAGATGGCCAGGGAGACGTTGCCCATGGTGCGGCCGCGGTCCTCCACGGGCACCAGGGTCATGACGGTGGTCATGAGCAGCGGCATCATGATGGCGGTGCCGACGGCCTGGACGATGCGGCCCACCAGGAGCAGGGCGAAGCCCGGCGCGACGGCGCACAGCAGCGTGCCCAGGGCGAACGCGCCCATGGCGGTGGCGAAGGCGGCACGGCGGTCCAGGCGGTGCAGGAACCAGCCGGTGGTGGGGATGACCACGGCCATGGTGAGCATGAACGCCGTCGACAGCCACTGGGCGGCCTGCGCCGAGACGTGCAGCGAGTCCATGAGCTGGGGGACGGCGTTGACCATGATGGTCTCGTTGAGGATCACCACGAAGGTGGCGACGGTGAGGACGCGCAGGATGGGCGTGGGGTCGACCTCGAGGTCGGCGGGGGAGTCGACCGTGGTCGACGGCGTGCTGCGGGTCTCGGGCATGCGGCAGGGGCTCCTCGGAGGAGTGGAGGGGATGGGGGAGGGGTGCGCCAGCCTAGGGCTGGGGGAGAGGCGACAACACCGATTTTGCTGAGACATTCCCGACACGCGGGGCCGGCCCGGGGGAGCGTGGGTAGGGTTCGCCGGGTGGGAGACGTCTTCGCGGGCCGGTACGAGCTGGTGGACCCTCTGGGTGAGGGTGGCACGGGTGTGGTGTGGCGGGTCTGGGACCACCGGGCCCACCGCTACTGCGCGGCCAAGGTGCTGCGCCAGGTGGACGCCTCCTCCCTGGTGCGCTTCGTGCGCGAGCAGGGCGTGCGCGTGCAGCACTCCCACCTGCTGGTGCCCTACGGCTGGGCGGGGGACGACGAGCGCGTGATGCTGGTCATGCCGGTGGTGGACGGCGGTTCGGCCGCCACGCTCCTGGCGGAGCACGGACCGCTGCCGGCGCCCTGGGTGGCCACCCTCACCGACCAGCTGCTGCAGGGGCTGGGGCAGCTGCACGACGAGGGCATGGTGCACCGGGACGTGAAGCCGGCCAACCTGCTGCTGGACGCCACCGGCACCGGGGTGCCGAGGGCCCGCCTGGCGGACTTCGGCCTGACGATGAGCGTGGACGCCCCGCGCCTGACCACGGGCCCCTACGTGCACGGGACGCTGGGCTACATGGCCCCGGAGTCGTTGGCGCACGGCTGGGACCCGAGCCCGGCGGCCGACCTCTACGGCGTGGGGATGACGGCGCGCGAGCTGCTCACCGGGCAGCGCCCGCAGGGTCGGGACCACGACGCGGTGGCCGGCGAGCTGGCGCGCGCC
>NZ_KV824273.1:0-13101 GCF_001816045.1 Kytococcus sp. HMSC28H12 | reverse complement strand
TCCCCGGCCGCGTCGACCGCCCGCGGCCCCGGGGCCGCGGCCGCCACGTGGTCGCGCGCCACCGTGCGCCCGTCCATGCCGTCATTGCTCAGGGCGTCGGCGGCCTTGTTCCGGGTCCGCGGGATCCAGCCCCAGTCGAGGTCCACGCCCCGGTCACGGAGCTGCCGGCACAGGCCCTGCGCCTCCTGGGCCAGGCGCCGCATGTCGGGGTGCTTGATCTTCCACCGCCCGGCCATCTGCTCGATGACGAGCTTGGAGTCCATCCGCACGGCCACCGTGTCCCCCGCCGACAGGTCCGCGAGGTCGAGCACGGCCTGCAGACCGGCGAGCAGGCCGGTGTACTCGGCCACGTTGTTGCTCGCCCTGCCCAGCGGCGCGGCGCGCTCGGCCAGCAGGGCCCCCGCAGGGTCGCGCACCAGGGCGCCGTAGCCGGCCACCCCGGGGTTGCCACGCGAACCGCCGTCGGCCTCGATCGTCCAGGTCGCCATGGTCAGCCCTCCTGCGTGCTCACGGTGAAGTCCCAGGGGTCGGTGACCGTGGTGCTCACCAGCACCTCGGGGCGTGCGCCCGTGGTGCGCTCCACCTCGTCGGCGAGCCGCTCCCCCGCGCCGGCCAGCCAGAGCGACTCGGTGGCCCAGTGCCCGGCGTCGATGACGAAGGGACCGTCCACGCCGCCGCTGCGGGCCGCGAGCAGCCCGTGCTCGCGGAACTCGCTCACCGGGTGGTGGCGCAGGTCGGCGGTCACGTAGACGTCGGCACCCGCCTCGCGCACGGCGTCGAACTCCCGGTCGCCGGAACCCCCGAGCACGGCCACGCGCTCCACCCGCCCGTCGCGGGGGCCGGCCACCCGCAGGCCCACCGGGGCGCCGGGCAGCACCGCGGCGAGGTGCTGCGCGAACCCCTCGAGGGTGGTCTCGGTGGGAAGCTGTCCCACGCGCCCGAGCGGCTGTCCCTCGGGCTCGACCAGCGGCTCCACGTCGCGCAGGCCCAGGGCAGCTGCCAGGGCGTCGTTCACGCCGCCGGTCGCCACGTCCGCGTTGGTGTGCGCCGAGTACAGGCCCACCCCGCCCTCGGAGAGCGCGAGCACCGCCGCCCCCTTCGGCTCGCTGGGCACGACGGCGTGCAGGCCCGCCCGCAGCAGGTGGTGGTGGGTGACCAGCAGGTCGAAGCCGCCGGCCACCGCCTCGTCCACCACCGCGAGGGTGGGGTCGACCGCCATGAGCACCCGCCGCACGGAGGCGGAGGGGTCACCGACGGTCAGCCCCACCACGTCGCCGGAGAGCGCCGTGGCCGGCGGGAACATCCCGTCGAGCACCTCGACGACGTCGGACAGGGAACAGGTGGAGTTCTCCATGTGGGCCCGGCCGGGATCGAACCGACGACACCTGCGGTGTAAACACAGTGCTCTGCCAGCTGAGCTACAGGCCCCACGCGCGGCGGGCGCGCCGGGTCATCCTCCCACCCGGCGGCCGTGCGCCGCGTCGTTCAGCCGCGCCGACGCGTCGGGCGGCCGAGCTTGGTGGCCAGCCAGGTCTCGTCGAGCTGCAGCGAGCTCTGGGCCTGGAGGCCGGCGGTCTTGGCCGCCTCGTCGACGTCGGCCTGGTCGACGTGCAGGTCGTGCTTGAGGTTGGGCGTGGCGAGCAGGACGAAGCCGTCGTCCTCGAGCCCGGCGAGCGCGTCGACGCAGTCGTCGGTGAGGTCGCCGTCGCCCTGGCGGAACCACAGCAGGCACACGTCCACCGGGCCGGTGTAGGACTCGTCCTCCAGCGGCGCGCCGGTGACCTCCTCGATGGCCAGGCGCAGGTCCTCCGGGACGTCCTCGTCCCAGCCGACCTCCTGCACGATCTGGTCGTCGGTGAAACCCAGCCGGTCGGCCAGGGCCCGTGCGTCCGCCGTTGCGGTCGCCTCCACGTGGTCCTCCTCGATGTGGTGATCGTCACTGCCCGTCGGGCAGCGTCGTCGCGCCTCCACGGTGCGGTGGCGCGACACCATGATGCCCGACGCCCGTCGCCCCGCTTCGCCGGCACCCGCACGGGCGGCCCACCGGGGGCCCGTCCGCCCTCCGGGTGGAACAATGGCGGGCAGACGTCTGCACACTCCGGTGCAGGCAGCCCGCCGGGCACGCCACGGTCCCCGTGGCGTGCGGCGCGTGTGAGGAGGAGAAGCTTCGTGACGACCAAGGACACCGGACCGATCCTGAACGGCCTGCCCAGTCAGCTCCCGGACATCGACCCCGAGGAGACCGCCGAGTGGCTCGACTCCCTCGACGGACTCGTCGACGCGCGCGGTCGCGCCCGCGCGCGCTACGTGATGCTGGAGCTGCTCAACCGGTCGCGCGAGCAGCAGGTCGGCGTGCCCTCCCTGACCACCACCGACTACATCAACACGATCGGCCCCGAGGACGAGGCGTGGTTCCCCGGTGATGAGGAGGTGGAGCGCCGCTACCGCGCGTGGATCCGCTGGAACGCCGCCATCATGGTGCACCGCGCCCAGCGCCCGGGCGTCTCCGTGGGTGGCCACCTCTCCAGCTACGCCTCGGCGGCCACGCTCTACGAGGTCGGCTTCAACCACTTCTTCCGCGGTCGCCAGCACCCCGGCGGCGGCGACCAGATCTTCTTCCAGGGCCACGCCTCCCCCGGTATCTACGCGCGCGCCTTCATGGAGGGCCGCCTGACCGAGGACCAGCTCAACGGCTTCCGCCAGGAGAAGTCCCACTACGTGGACGGCAAGCTCCTGGCGCTGCCGAGCTACCCGCACCCGCGCTCGATGCCGGACTTCTGGCAGTTCCCCACCGTCTCCATGGGTCTGGGCCCGCTGGGCGCCATCCACCAGGCGCAGTTCAACAAGTACCTGCACAACCGCGGCATCAAGGACACCTCCGAGCAGCACGTGTGGGCCTTCCTCGGCGACGGTGAGATGGACGAGCCGGAGTCGCGCGGCGCCCTGCAGCTGGCCGCCAACGAGGAGCTCGACAACCTCACGTTCGTGGTCAACTGCAACCTGCAGCGCCTGGACGGCCCGGTGCGCGGCAACGGCAAGATCGTGCAGGAGCTCGAGGCCTTCTTCCGCGGCGCCGGCTGGAACGTCATCAAGGTGCTGTGGGGCCGTGGCTGGGACGAGTTGCTGGCCGCCGACCGCGACGGCGCGCTGGTGAACCTCATGAACAAGACGCCCGACGGCGACTTCCAGACCTTCCGCGCCAACGACGGCGCCTTCGTGCGCGAGCACTTCTTCGACCGCGACCCGCGCACCAGCAGGATGGTCAAGGACTGGTCCGACGACGACATCTGGTGGAAGCTCAAGCGCGGTGGCCACGACTACCGCAAGGTGTACGCCGCCTACCAGGCCGCCATGAACCACTCCGGCCAGCCGACCGTGATCCTGGCGCACACCATCAAGGGCTACTCGCTGGGCTCGCACTTCGCGGGCCGCAACGCCACGCACCAGATGAAGAAGCTGACGGTGGAGGACCTCAAGGGCTTCCGCGACAGCCTCAAGATCCCGGTGCCGGACTCCGCCTTCGAGAACGACCAGTTCGCCGCGCCGTACTACCACCCGGGCAAGGACGACGAGACCATCCAGTACATGCTGGAGCGCCGTCGCAAGCTGGGTGGCGACCTGCCGGCCCGCCTCTCGGAGCACGTGCCGCTGAACCTGCCGGCCGAGAAGACCTACGACGTCGGCCGCAAGGGCTCGGGGACCCAGGAGGTCGCCACCACGATGGCCTTCGTGCGCATCCTCAAGGACATGATGCGCGACCCGGAGATCGGCAAGCGGATCGTGCCGATCATCCCCGACGAGGCCCGCACGTTCGGCATGGACGCGTTCTTCCCGACGAACAAGATCTACAACCCCAACGGGCAGAACTACCAGTCGGTGGACGCCAACCTCATGCTGTCCTACAAGGAGAGCGAGCAGGGCCAGCTGCTGCACCTGGGCATCAACGAGGCCGGCTCCGTGGCCGCCTTCACCGCGGTGGGCTCGTCCTACGACACCCACGGCGAGCCGATGATCCCGGTGTACGTCTTCTACTCGATGTTCGGCTTCCAGCGCACCGGTGACGGCATCTGGGCCGCCGCCGACCAGCTCTCGCGCGGTTTCCTCATCGGGGCCACGGCCGGCCGGACGACGCTGGCCGGCGAGGGCCTGCAGCACATGGACGGCCACAGCCCGCTGCTGGCCCACACCAACCCGGCGATCGTGTCCTACGACCCGGCGTTCTCCTACGAGATCGCCGAGATCCTCCAGGACGGCATGCGCCGGATGTACGGCCCGGACGCCGAGGACGTCATCTACTACCTGACGGTCTACAACGAGCCGATGGTGCAGCCGAAGCAGCCCGAGGGTGTGGACACCGAGGGCATCCTCAAGGGCGGCTACCTGCTCGCCGAGGGCGAGGCGGAGGGCCCGAAGGCCCGCCTGCTCGCCTCCGGCGTGGGCGTGCCGTGGGCGCTGGACGCCCAGGAGGAGCTGGCCGAGCACTGGGGCGTCAACGCCTCGGTGTACTCGATCACCTCCTGGGGCGAGCTGGCCCGCGAGGCCACGCAGTGCGACGAGGACGCCTTCCTGCACCCCGAGGACGAGGCCCGCACCCCGTACGTGCAGCAGCTGCTGCCGGCCGGCGAGGGCCCCATCGTGGCCACGAGCGACTACATGCGCGCCGTGCAGGACCTCATCGCCCCGTGGATGCTCGACGACTTCTACAGCCTGGGCGCGGACGGCTTCGGCTTCTCCGACACCCGCCCGGCGGCCCGCCGCTTCCTGCACATCGACTCCGCGTCGATGGTGGTCAAGACGCTGCAGATGCTGGAGAAGCGCGGCGAGGTGGAGAAGGGCACCGCCCTGAAGGCCGCCGAGCACTACCAGCTGCTCGACACCCGCGCCGGCACCTCCGGCAACTCCGGCGGCGAGAGCTGACCGGAGGTCCCGGACCACGACGCAGCCCCACCCCCTCGGCGAGGGGGTGGGGCTGCGTCCTTCCCGGATCCTGCCGGCTCAGGCGCGGCGGGCGGCGCGGTGCCCCAGGGCGGCACCCGCCAGCAGGAGCGCAGCTCCCCCGGCCACGAGCGGCAGGCGCGGCGCCGGGGTGGCCTGCACGCCGGTGTCCACGATCGGACCGCCCCGCCAGGCGTCACGGGTCTGCACGGCCAGGCCCGGCTGGTCGGAGAAGACACCGTCGACGCCGGCATCGAGGTGGGCACGGATCAGCGTGTCCATGTCACCGAGCTCGGTGGGGTCCTCGGAGCCGCGCAGCGACTCCGGCAGGTGCTCGTTCTCCGCACGGAAGGTGTACGGGGTCACCTTGAGGCCGGCCGCGTGGGCGTCGGCCACCAGTGAGGTGGGCTCCCCGAGCACGCCACCCTCCTCGGGCACCACCATGGTGCGCTCCGGACCGATGGCGTCGACGTCGCGGGCCAGCTCGCGCAGGCCGGCCGGCTTCATGAGGTCGGCGTAGGTGCGGGAGTCGCCGGCGGCGGTGAAGTCGTAGGGCTGGCCCTCGTACCAGGAGAGGAAGACCAGCGGCACGCGCGCCTGAAGGGTGCGGTTGAGGTCCACGAGGTTCTGCACCTCGAAGCTCTGGATGGCGACCGGCGCGTCGGCGTGGTTGAGCTCGGCTTCCTCGAGGGTGCGCACCACCTGCTCCTCCATGCTCAGGCCGATGCCGTCGAAGTAGGTGGGGTGCTTGATCTCCGGGATGATGCCGATCTCGCGGCCGGTCTCGGCGCTGAGCCGCTCCCGCAGGGCGATGACCTCGTCGAAGGTGGCCACCTCGAACTGGCCGTCGTAGCGGGTGTTGCCCGGGCGGATGTCCGGGATGCGCTCCGTGGCCCGCAGCGTCTTGAGCTCGGCGAGGGTGAAGTCCTCGGTGAACCAGCCGGTGAGCTCCTGGCCGTCGACCGTCTTGGTGGTCCGGCGGTCGGCGAACTCGGGGTGGTCGGCCACGTCCGTGGTGCCGGAGATCTCGTTCTCGTGGCGGGTCACCAGGACACCGTCCTTGGTGCTCACCAGGTCGGGCTCGAAGAAGTCGGCGCCCATGCGGACGGCCAGCTCGTAGGCGGCCAGGGTGTGCTCCGGGCGGTGGCCGGAGGCGCCCCGGTGGCCGATGACCCAGGGCGTCTCGGCGGTGAGCACGGGGTGGTCGGTGGACTCGGGCGTGGTGGGACCGGCGCCGGTGGCGGCCCCGGCGGCCGCGGGGAGGGACCCGGTGAGACCGACGGCGACGGCGAGGGCAGGGGCGAGGGTGCGAGGGGTGATGTGCATGGGGCCCAGCCCACATCGGGCAGGTGCACGGGCGGCACCGGCGGGGTGAGCGTCCGGGGAACGGCACCTGAACGGATGCCGAACCGCGCGGGCCGGGAGCGGGCCCCGGCCCGCTGCCCGATGTTGTGGTGGACCTACAGTTGCGCCCATGACTGCGCCCCAGGTGGCCGAGGGGACCCTCGCCCGACTGCTCGAGCAGGTCTCCCCCCTCACCCACGCCGCCCTGCACGAGATGGAGCGGCACGAGTGGTACCGCGCCCTGCCGGCCCGGCACCGCTCCGGCGTGGGCGTGGTGGCCGAGTCCGGCATCCGGGCCTTCGCCGAGTGGCTCTCCGGGCCGCGCGACCCCGGCCGCGCCACACTGGTGTTCGCCGACGCCCCGCGCGAGCTGAGCACGGCGCTGAGCCTGGAGCAGACCATCGAGCTGGTCCGGGTCACCGTGCGCACCGTCGAGGAGTCCGTGGAGGACCTGGCCCCCACCCGTGCCGAGCGCGACCGGCTGCTCCTGGCCTGCCTGCGCTTCAGCCGGGACGTCGCCTTCGGGGCCGCCTCGGTCTACGCCCGCGCCGCCGAGGCACGCGGCTCGTGGGACGCCCGGCTGGAGTCCCTCGTGGTCGACGCGGTCGTCCGCGGCGAGGCCACCGAGGACGTGCACTCCCGGGCCGCCGCCCTCGGCTGGGGCCAGGCCAGTGGCGTGGCCGTGGCCGTCGGCACCACGAGCGACCTGGGCGACGAGACCGAGGTGCTGCGCCGTGTGCGCACTGCCTGCCGACGGCATCGCAGGGAGGCCCTGGTGGCCCTGAGCTCCGGGCGCGTGGTGGTGGTGCTCAGCGGGTTGGAGGCCCAGGAGGACGCCTTCGCCCCGCTCACCGAGACGTTGGACGCCCCGGTGGTGGTGGGTCCGGTGGTCCCCCACCTCTTCGCCGCGGGGCGCTCGGCACGCGCCGCGCTGGCCGGGTGGGCTGCTGCGCGGGCCTGGCCCGACGCCCCCGCGGCCGTGCGCTCCAGCGAGCTGCTGCCCGAGCGCGTCCTCGCCGGCGACGAGGCCGCCCGGCGGGAGCTCACCAAGCTCGTCGTGCGCCCGCTCCAGGAGGCCGGGCGGGACCTCCTGGCCACTGCCGAGACCCTGCTCGCCCAGGGCGGAGCGCTGGAGGCCTCTGCCCGGGCACTCTTCGTGCACGTCAACACGGTGCGCTACCGGCTCTCGCGGATCGACGAGCTGGTGGGCCTGGACCTCACCGACCCCCGGGACGCCTGGACACTGCGGGTGGCCCTGGCCGTGCACCGCATCGACACCCCGCGGGGACCGGGGTGGCGCCGCTCGGTGCAGACCGACGGCTGACCACCGGCTGCGGCCTCGCCACCCCGACCACTTGGAGGTTTCCTCCAAGAATGCCCCGACGGTTCGGTGACGAAGCACGGCCCCGCCCCTGCTCCCCGCTTGCCAGAGTGGGGCCCGTGCTTGCGATCGTCTGCCCTGGACAGGGCGCCCAGACCCCCGGATTCCTCGCCCCTTGGCTGGAGCTGCCCGGCTTCGCCGACCGCATGGAGTGGCTCTCGGCGTGCGCAGGCCTCGACCTCGTGGCCCACGGCACCACCTCGGACGCCGACACCATCCGCGACACGGCCGTGGCCCAGCCGCTCATCGTCGGCTCCGGCCTGGTTAGCTTCCTGGCGCTCTTCGAGCATCCGGCCGAGGCCTACCGGATGGTGCGCGCCGGCGCCGGCCACAGCGTGGGTGAGATCACCGCCGCCGTGGGTGCGGGCGTGCTCACCGCCGAGCAGGCGATGGTGTTCGTGCGCGAGCGGGGCAAGGGCATGGCCGAGGCCTCGGCCGTCACGCCCACCTCGATGCGCGCCGTGGTCGGCGGTGACGAGGGGGAGGTCGTCGCCGCCGTGGAGGCCGCCGGCCTGACCGCCGCCAACCGCAACGGTGCCCGCCAGGTGGTGGCCGCCGGCACCGTGGAGCAGCTCGAGGCCTTCGCCGCCGCACCGCCCCGGGGCACCCGCGTCATCCCGCTGCAGGTGGCCGGCGCCTTCCACACCGAGCACATGGCCCCGGCCGTGGAGACGCTCGCCGGGTACGCCCGCGCCATGAGCACCCACGACGCCCGTATCGACCTGGTGTCCAACGCCGACGGCAACGTGCTGCGCTCTGGCACCGAGGTGCTCAGCCGCCTCGTCTCGCAGGTCTCCCGCCCCGTGCGCTGGGACCTGTGCATGGACTCCCTGGCCGACATGGGCGTCACCGGCGTCATCGAGATCCCGCCGGCCGGCGTGCTCACCGGCCTGGTGAAGAAGCACCTCAAGGGCGTGGAGGCCCTCGCCCTCAAGAGCCCCGAGGACCTCGACGAGGCGCGCCGCATGCTCCGCGAGCACGGCGAGGCCGCCACCGAGGGCGGCGACGCCCCCACCTGGCGCATGCTCGTCTCCCCCGGCAAGGGCACCGTGGACCTGTCGGGCTGCCAGAAGCCCGAGGGGGCCCGCGTCACCGCCGGCGAGCAGGTGGCCACCGTGCGCACCCTGCGCGAGGAGCTGCCGGTCCGCGCCACCGGCGACGGCCAGGTGGTCGAGTGGCTGGTCACCGACGGCGACCCCGTGCACCCCGGCCAGCCGCTGGTGCGCGTCCACCCCCGCCAGGAGGCGTGATGCAGGCCCTGCGCACCCAGACCACGCTGCGTCCGGCGGCCATCACCGGCGTGGGCGCCTACCGCCCCTCCCGCGTGGTGCCCAACGACGAGCTCGTGGAGGCGATCGACTCCTCCGACGAGTGGATCCAGCAGCGCACCGGCATCGTCGAGCGCCGCTGGGCCACCGAGGAGGACACCACCCTCTCGATGGCGACCGCCGCCGCCCGCGAGGCCCTCGAGGCGGCGGGCATCACCGGTGAGCAGATCGGTGCCGTCGTGGTGGCGACCGTCTCCAACCCGATGCGCACCCCCGGCGTGGCCCCGATGCTGGCCGCCGAGCTCGGCTCGCAGGCTCCGGCCTTCGACCTGTCCGCGGCCTGCGCGGGCTACTGCCACGGCATCGCCCTGGCCAACGACATGGTGGGTGCCGGCACGGCCGACCACGTGCTCGTGGTGGGCGTGGAGTACCTCAGCCAGTTCACCGACCTCAGCGACCGCGGCACGGCCTTCCTGTTCGCCGACGCCGCCGGTGCCGCCGTGGTCAGCCTGGCCGAGGCGTCCGGCATCAGCCCCACCGTGTGGGGATCGGACGGCTCGCAGTGGGAGCTCATCCGCACCCGCGAGGACGGCATGCTCACCATGACCGGCAACTCGGTGTTCCGCTGGGCCGTCTGGGAGATGGCCAAGGTCGCCCGCCGGGCGATGGAGGCCGCCGGGGTGACCGCCGAGGAGCTCGACGTCTTCATCCCCCACCAGGCCAACGCGCGGATCACCGCCGAGATGGTCAAGCAGCTCAAGCTGCCGGAGTCGGTCCGCGTCGCCGACGACATCCGCCACACGGGCAACACCTCGGCCGCGAGCGTGCCGGTGGCCACCGCGCGCATGCTCGCCGAGGGGCAGGCCCGCTCGGGCGACATCGCGCTGCAGTTCGGCTTCGGCGCCGGGCTGGTGTACGCCGCCCAGGTCGTGCGACTGCCCTGACATGCTCCCGCCGGTCCGGCGGGTCAACACCGGACCACGACAGGTCGGCAGCTGCCGACGACACCGGGCCCCCGGGCCCACCACCAGGAGGAATCCATGGCCCAGACCGACGACCAGATCCTGACCGTCCTCGCCGAGGTCGTCAGCGAGGAGACCGGCATCGAGCCGGCCGAGGTGACCCCGGAGAAGTCCTTCGCCGGCGACCTCGACATCGACTCCCTGTCGATGATGACCATCCTCGTGAACGTCGAGGAGAAGACCGGCGTCGCCATCCCCGACGAGGAGATGGGCAACCTGAACACCGTCGCCGACGCCGTGAACTACATCAAGACCCACCAGGCCTGAGGCCACCCCCGAGGGGCCGGGCGGCCTCTGCAGAACGCCCGGCTCCTCATCCCTGACTTCCCCTCACCACCACCGGAGGAACCATGACCGACGTCGTCGTCACCGGCCTGGGTGCCATCACCCCGCTGGGTGGCACCGCCCCCGAGAGCTGGAAGGCCCTGCTCGCCGGCACCTCCGGCGCGCGCGCCCTGCCGAGCGAGTGGAAGGAGCAGTACGGCCTTCCCGTGGAGTTCGCCGCCCAGGTGGTTGCCGACGTCGAGGACGTGCTGCCCCGCGTGCAGGTCAAGCGCCTGGACCGCACGGCCCAGTTCGCCCTGGTGAGCGCCAAGGAGGCGTGGGCCGACGCCGCCACCCCCGAGGTGGACCCGACGCGTCTGGCCGTGGTGATGGGCACCGGCATCGGTGGTGTGGTGACCGTGATGAACCAGTGGGACGTGCTGCGCGAGAAGGGCACCCGCCGCGTCTCGCCGCTCACCGTCCCGATGCTCATGCCGAACGCCGGCGCCGCCGCCGTCTCCCTGGAGCTGGGCGCCCGCGGCGCCTCGCGCACGCCGGTGAGCGCGTGCGCGTCGGGCGCCGAGGCCGTGGCCACCGGACTGGAGATCCTGCGCCGCGGCGAGGCCGACGTCGTCGTGGTGGGCGGCTCCGAGAGTTGCGTCCACCCCATGCCGATGGCGGGCTTTTCCCAGATGCAGGCCCTGTCCACCCGCAACGACTCCCCCACCACCGCCTCGCGCCCCTACGACACCGACCGCGACGGTTTCGTCCTCGGCGAGGGCGGGGGCGCGCTGGTGCTCGAGACCGCCGAGCACGCCGCGGCCCGTGGGGCCCGGGTCTACGCGCGGGTGCTGGGCGCCGGCATGACCTCCGACGCGCACCACATCGCCGCCCCGGAGCCCGAGGGCGTGGGCGCCGGCGACGCGATGACCTTCGCCCTGCGTGACGCCGGCGTGCGGGCCACGGACGTGGTCCACGTCAACGCGCACGCCACGAGCACCCCGGTGGGCGACGTGGCCGAGTCCAAGGCGATCCGCCGCGCGTTCGGCTCCGCGGCCGACGGCGTGGCCGTCTCGGGCACCAAGTCCCTCACCGGCCACCTGCTCGGTGGCGCCGGCGCCGTGGAGTCCGTGCTCACGGTCATGGCCCTGCACGAGCGCACCGCCCCGGCCACGGCCAACATCGACACCTTCGACGAGGCGATCGACCTCGACGTGGTGCGCGGCGAGCACCGCCCCCTGCCCCAGGGCGACCTGGTGGCGCTGAACAACTCGTTCGGCTTCGGCGGCCACAACGTGGCCATCGCCTTCGGGAGCGCGTCGTGACCGCCGCGCCCGGAACCCCGGCCGGGTCGCGCGTGAACGCCGCCGGAAAGCCGCCCCGCGAGGAGGACCCCCGCAACCCGGTGGCCCGCCTCGAGCGCTTCTTCGACGACGGCTCCTGCGAGCTGCTCACACCGTGGGGCGACGAGGGCATGGTGGCCGCCAAGGGCCTCGTCCAGGGCGTCGAGGTGGTGGCCTTCGCCGCCGACCCGACGATCCAGGGCGGCGCCATGGGCGAGGCCGGCTGCAAGGTCGTCCTCGTGGCCTACGAGGCGGCCATGGCCGCTGGCGCCCCCGTGGTGGGCCTGTGGCACTCCGGCGGCGCGCGCCTGGCCGAGGGCGTGGTGTCCCTGCACGCCGTGGGTGAGGTCTTCGCGGCCATGACCCACGCCTCGGGGCGCATCCCGCAGATCTCCCTGGTGCTCGGCCCGGCCGCCGGCGGCGCGGCGTACGGCCCGGCGCTCACCGACCTCGTGGTGCTCGGCCCCGAGGGCCGCGTCTTCGTCACCGGCCCCGACGTGGTGCGCTCGGTGACCGGCGAGCAGGTGGACGCCCTGCGCCTGGGCGGCCCCGAGCCGCACAGCCGCCGCTCCGGCGTGGTCCACGTGGTGACGAGCACCGACGACGAGGCCTTCGAGCGCACCCGCGCCCTGTGCGCCCTGCTGGGCGACCAGCGCAGCTTCGACACCGCCTCGGTGGTGGACCGCGACCTCGCGGCCACCTTCCCCACCTCTCCCAAGCGTGCCTACGACGTGCACCCGCTGGTGGCCGACCTGCTGGACGGCGACGGCGCCGGCGACGACCTCAACCCGATGGCCGTCACCCTGCCCCCGGACGCGGTCGAGCTCCACCCCCGCTGGGCGCCCAACATCGTCACGGTGCTCGGCCGCCTGGGCGGCCGCACGGTGGGCGTGGTGGCCAACAACCCGATGCGCCTGGGCGGCTGCCTGGACTCGTCCTCGGCGGAGAAGGCCGCGCGCTTCGTGCGCCTGTGCGACTCCCTCGGGGTGCCGCTCGTGGTGCTCGTGGACGTGCCGGGCTACCTGCCGGGCGTGGGTCAGGAGTGGGACGGCGTGGTGCGCCGCGGCGCCAAGCTGCTGCACGCCTTCGCCGAGGCCGTGGTGCCCCGCGTGACGCTGGTGACTCGCAAGACCTACGGCGGCGCCTACATCGCCATGAACAGCCGCTCGCTGGGTGCCACCAGGGTGTTCGCCTGGCCGCAGGCGGAGATGGCCGTGATGGGCCACGTGGCGGCCGTGCGCATCCTGCACCGCCGCAAACTGGCCGAGGTGGAGGGCGAGGAGCGCGCCCGCCTGGAGCAGGAGCTGGCCGACGAGCACGCAGTGCTCTCCGGTGGACTGGCCCGCGGCATGGAGATCGGCGTCATCGACGACGTCATCGAGCCGGCCGTGACGCGCTCGCGCATCGTGGAGGCCCTGGCCGAGGCCCCGCAGCGCCGCGGTGAGCACAACAACATCCCGCTCTGAGGCCGGTCCCCGCTCCGCACGGGGCGGGGACCGCCCGCACGACGAGACGCCGGTGGGCACCCCACGGGGGCCCACCGG
>NZ_KV824272.1:0-1141 GCF_001816045.1 Kytococcus sp. HMSC28H12 | reverse complement strand
GGGAGACTGTGAAGCGCACGCGCCAGCGTGTGTGGAGTCATCGTTGAAATACCACTCTGGTCGCTCTGGGTATCTAACTTCGGTCCGTGATCCGGATCAGGGACAGTGCCTGGTGGGTAGTTTAACTGGGGCGGTTGCCTCCTAAAGGGTAACGGAGGCGCTCAAAGGTTCCCTCAGCCTGGTTGGTAACCAGGTTTCGAGTGTAAGTGCACAAGGGAGCTTGACTGTGAGACGTACAGGTCGAGCAGGGACGAAAGTCGGAACTAGTGACCCGACGGTGGATTGTGGAATCGCCGTCGCTCAACGGATAAAAGGTACCCCGGGGATAACAGGCTGATCCTGCCCAAGAGCTCATATCGACGGCATGGTTTGGCACCTCGATGTCGGCTCGTCGCATCCTGGGGCTGGAGTAGGTCCCAAGGGTTGGGCTGTTCGCCCATTAAAGCGGTACGCGAGCTGGGTTTAGAACGTCGTGAGACAGTTCGGTCCCTATCCGCTGCGCGCGTAGGAAACTTGAGAAGGGCTGTCCCTAGTACGAGAGGACCGGGATGGACGAACCTCTGGTGTGTCAGTTGTTCTGCCAAGGGCACCGCTGATTAGCTACGTTCGGAAGTGATAACCGCTGAAAGCATCTAAGCGGGAAGCACGCTTCAAGATGAGGTTTCCATGCCCCTTGTGGGTGAGAGGCTCCCAGCTAGACTACTGGGTTGATAGGCCGGATGTGGAAGCACAGTAATGTGTGGAGCTGACCGGTACTAATAAGCCGATAACTTGCTACAAAGGTGCTACGCGTCCACTGTGTGGTTCCCGGAAAACACACCCCGGGAAACAACCAGCGACCACTTTGGGTTTGTGCCTGGGTGGGTGGTTGGTTCAAGTGAATACGAGTCTCGTGAGGCCACCATGCGTGTGTGTGGTTCGAGACACGAATCGACTCGCCAGAGTGTGTGTGAGTACGAGAGTGTTTCGGTGGTCATAGCGAAGGGGAAACGCCCGGTCACATTCCGAACCCGGAAGCTAAGCCCTTCAGCGCCGATGGTACTGCACTGGGAACGGTGTGGGAGAGTAGGACACCGCCGAACTCAACGTTTGTTTCAGCCCCGCCCAACTGTTGTTGGTCGGGGCTGAAACCATTCCCGGG
>NZ_KV824271.1:0-2441 GCF_001816045.1 Kytococcus sp. HMSC28H12 | reverse complement strand
CCCTGTTGGGCGGTGTGCTCGCCCGCCGCGCCACCACCGGCCAGGAGGTGGGCGCAGCCCTGGGGGCCGGGGCGCTGGTGGCCGCGGCGCTGCAGCCGGAGGTGCCCACGCAGTTCGGCCTGCTGGCGGTCCCCTTCGTCGCGCTGGCGGGGTGGGGCTGGCGGACGCACCTGTGGTGGGTGCTCGTGGAGGGGCTGCACTTCGTCTTCGTGTGGATGTACCTGGGGCGGGCCTCGAACACCCGCATGGGGATGCCGGAGGACGGCTACGCGGCGGTGGTGGCCCTCCGGCTGGCGGCCTGGGTGGTGCTGGTGACGCTGCTGGTGCTGCGGTCGTCGAGGACTGCCCGCCTCCGGTAGACTCCACAAGTTGTCGTGCGCCGCGATGCCGGTGTCAGGTCGTCCACAGGCCCCGTCACGGGGAGGGGCGACGGGGCCGGTCGACCGCCATCATGGGGGCGTGGGGCGCGACGACAGTGACCCTCCTGCCACGGAGAGACCGTGGCCGCCGAGACCGAAGGAGGTGGGTTCACGCATGCGTCAGTACGAGCTGATGATGATCATCGACCCCGAGACCGACGAGCGCACCCTGCCGGCGATGGTGGAGAAGCTCCTCACCGTCGTGAAGGCCGAGGGTGGTTCCGTCGACGAGACCGACATCTGGGGTCGTCGCCGCCTGGCCTACGACATCAAGAAGAAGTCCGAGGGCCTGTACGTGGTCACCACCCTGACCATGGGCACGGACACCGCCAAGGAGCTCGACCGCCAGCTCGGACTCAACGAGTCCGTGCTGCGTTTCAAGCTCCAGCGTCCGACCGTCTGAGGCGACGGTCCACGCGACCGTCACCCCAGCCGTCACGACTGAGGAACTGCACACCGCGAGAGAAGGAGGCCGGTCATGGCCGGCGACACCGTCATCACGATCATCGGAAACCTCACCGCTGACCCCGAGCTGCGTTTCACGCCGAACGGTGCAGCGGTGGCGAACCTGACCATCGCCTCCACCCCCCGCCAGTTCGACCGTCAGGCGAACGAGTGGAAGGACGGCGAGACGCTGTTCATGCGGTGCTCCATCTGGCGCGAGGCGGCGGAGAACGTCGCCGAGTCGCTGAAGAAGGGCACCCGCGTCATCGCCCAGGGGCGCCTCAAGCAGCGCTCGTTCGAGCAGGACGGCCAGCGCCGCACGGTGGTGGAGATGGAGATCGACGAGATCGGCCCCTCCCTCCGATACGCCACGGCCAGCACCACCAAGACCCAGCGCTCCGGCGGTGGCGGCTTCGGTGGCAACTCCGGCGGCAACGCCGGTGGCCAGGGCGGCGGCTGGAACTCCGTCCCGCAGGGCGGCGCCCCGCAGCAGAACCAGCAGCAGAACGACCCGTGGGCCTCCGGTGGCAACACCGGTGGCGGCCAGCCCCAGGGCTCCTGGGACGCCGCTCCGAACTACGACGAGCCCCCGTTCTGATCCTCGGTCGCACCCATCCCGAGCAGTCGGTGAGAACTGCCGCTCGGGCTCTCAATCACCGGTGACCTGACCGTCACCACACCTTTCGAAGGAGAGCACCACGATGGCCAAGTCCGTTGTGCGCAACCCCAAGCCCGTCAAGAAGAAGGCGAACCCGCTCAAGGCCGCCAAGATCGAGAAGATCGACTACAAGGACACCGCCCTGCTGCGGAAGTTCATCTCCGACCGCGGCAAGATCCGCGCCCGTCGCGTCACCGGCGTCTCCGTGCAGGAGCAGCGCCAGATCGCGAAGGCCGTGAAGAACGCCCGCGAGATGGCCCTGCTGCCCTACTCGAGCTCCGCTCGCTGATCGCAGCCGTAGAGACTTCGAGGAGGAGAAGCCATGAAGATCATCCTGACCCACGAGGTGAGCAGCCTCGGTGAGCCCGGCGACGTCGTCGACGTCAAGGACGGCTACGCCCGCAACTACCTGCTGCCCCGCAACCTGGCCACCCCGTGGACCAAGGGCGGTGAGAAGCAGGTGGAGGCCATCCGTGCGGCCCGCGCCTCGCGTGCGGTGAAGTCGCTGGAGGAGGCCGAGGCCCAGAAGGCGCAGCTCGAGGGCCGCGCCGTCAAGGTCAAGGGCAAGACCACCGCGAGCGGTCGCCTGTTCGGTGCCGTGACCTCCGCCGACGTCGCCGAGGCCATCCTGGCCGCCGGCGGTCCGCAGGTGGACAAGCGCCGCATCGAGATGGGCGGCCACATCAAGGCCCTGGGCGACCACACCGCCACGATCCGCCTGCACCCCGAGGTGCTGGCGACCGTGAAGCTGCAGGTCGTCGAGGCCTGATCGGCCGAGCACCCGCTCCACGCAGGACGGGCCCACTCCTCCGGGGGTGGGCCCGTCCTGCGTGCCCGGGGCGCGGGCGGGGTCGGGGTCCGACGAACTGGCTCATCCGATCTGAGGGTGTAGCCGGGGTCTGAAGCCGCCGGCTTCGAGG
>NZ_KV824270.1:0-5272 GCF_001816045.1 Kytococcus sp. HMSC28H12 | reverse complement strand
CCCGCCCCGCCCCGACCCGGCCCCGACGCAGAAGCCCGCCTCCGGTCCACAGGTACGCCTCACGGCACGTACCTCTGGACCGGAGGCGGGCTTCTGCACAGCGGCGTCTGCATCGCGCGACCCGACGCCCTGTCCACAGCGGGGAGTCCTGCGCCCACCGCGGTGAGGGCTGGTCCCCCGGGGCTGGCGGTACCTCCAGCGGCGTGCCCCTGCCTCGGGCGACCCTCGGGACATGCACCTGACCGGACCACCTCCCCAGCCACCACCCGTCCCCGGCGCCCTGGCCGCCGTCCCCTGCCGCGATGGCGTGGTGAGTCTCGCGCTCCTGCGGCGCGCGGGCGTGTCCTCGGCCACGGTGCACAGGGCGGTCGCCGAGGGGTCGGCCTGGCGACCGGCGCCGGGTGCCCTGGCCGTGGGCGCCCCGCCCGAGGACCACCGCGTCGAGTCACGCCTCCGCGTCCTCGGCCAGCTCGTCACCCGCCCCGATCACTGCGCGACGAGGGCCTCGACCCTGGAGCTCCTCGGCCTCCCGCTGCTGGGCCGGTCGAGGACGGTCCAGCTCGGCTCCGCGCGCCATCGGACGGCTCCGCCCTCGCCGTGGCCTCGAGCTGCACCCCCACCCCACGGCGCCCGTCCTCGTGGTCCCTCCCGGGTGCACCCACGAGTGGCCGGTGAGTCCCCTGGCCCGCGCACTGGCTGAGTACGCGATGCACCCGGGCACGGGCGTGGAGCGGGCCCTGGTCCCCATGGACGCAGCCCTCCACGCGGGGCTCACCACCCTCGAGGAGGTGGCGGCGGTCGCCCGGCCCGGCCTGCGGAACGTGGCCGTGCTGCGTCGTGCCCTGGAGCTGGCCGACCCCCTCTGCGAGTCGCCCGGTGAGACCCGGACCCGCCTCGCCCTCGTCCAGGGCGGCCTCACGCCTCGGTCCCAGGTCACGGTGCAGACCCCACGCGGCCGGTACCGCCTCGACCTGCTGGTGGAGGAGCTGCGGGTGGCGCTCGAGTTCGACGGGGCCGTGAAGTACGACGGCGCCTCAGGACGCCAGGCGCTGGTGGCGGAGAAGGTCCGCGAGGACGCCCTGCGGGAGATGGGTCTGGGCATCGTGCGGGTGACCTGGCCGGACCTGCACGGCCCGGACGCGCCCCTGCGCCTGTGCGCCCGAGTTGGCGCCGCTGCCCCACGACCGTGAGCGCGCCCCCATCGCAGAAGTCCGCCTGTGGTCCAGAGGTACGCGTCCCGGCACGTACCTCTGGACCACAGGCGGACCTTTGGTGGGTGGACCGGTCAGCGCTGGGCGAAGAAGGCCTGGTTGCGGGGCTGCCAGATGAGCACGAGGACGGCCACCACGAGCAGGAGGTTGAGGGCGTTCAGCAGGTGGCTGTACCACGGCACCGAGGTGCCGGCCGCCACGCCGTAGACGAAGGCGATGGGCGCGGTGAGCAGGGTGAGACCGCCCAGGACGCTCCCGCTGATGCGCGCCCAGTTCCTCCCTCGCCCCGTGGCCCGCGCATGCAGGAACCACAGACCGGCCGAGAGGAGCGCGACCACCACGGTGACGGCCAGCGCGATGTCGATCATCGCCTGCGCCATGCCCGCGGACCCCGGCTGCCCTGCGGCCTCCATCTGCTCGAGGTACTCCTCGGTCATGGCCCCGCGCTGCAGGAAGGCGAGGGGGATCGAGAGGAGCGCCAGACCAGCGGCGACCCCCATGAGCTTCACGGCGAGGTCGACCGCTCGCGGCCGCGGCGCCGGGCCGGTGGGCGGGTGCCCGTACCCGGGCGGGGCATCGCCAGGGTGCCCGAAGGAGGGCTGCGCGTACGGGTGCGGCGGCGTCCCGTACGGGTGCGTGGACCAGCCCTGGTGCGGCGGGCCCGGGGACGGCTGGCCCTGCGGGGCGTAGGGGTCGTGCGGCTGGGTCATGGTCTCCTCCTCGAGTTCTCACCCCGATGCTGTGCCGCCGGCGCCCCGGCACACCGTCCCCCGTCGGGTGGAGAACGCGACGCGGCCCCACCCCGAGGGACCGGGGTGGGGCCGCACGCTCGAGGCGCCGTGCCTCAGTGCTGGCCGAAGAAGGGCTTGTTCTCCGGGCGCCACATGAAGTAGATGATGGCCGCGGCCAGGGCGGCGGAGACCACCTGCAGCACGAAGCCGATGATGCCGCTGGTGGTGGCCAGGGTGACGGCCAGGCCGAGGAGGCCGAACAGCAGGCCCAGGATGTTCAGCGCACCCAGGACGGTGCCGGTGATGCGGGCCCAGTTGTGGCCCTTGCCCACGGCCCAGGCGTGCAGGAGCCACAGGCCCACACCGATGAGGCCACCGATGATGCCGGTGAGGAAGCTCTGCTGGAGGCTCTGCTCGATCTGGGCGTCGGAGAGGGAGAGGCCCGCCTGCTCCATGGCGTCCTTCATCTCCGCCACGCTGGGCCGCATGAGCAGGCCCACCAGCAGGCTCAGCAGGGAGAGGCCAGCCCCGGCGTACATGAGCTTCACGGCCTTGTCGACGGCGGCCGGCCGGGCCACGGGGCGCAGGTCGCGGTGGTCGTCCAGGCTGGGGGCGGCCTGGAAGCCGCCCGGCTGGTTCGGTCCGGGCTGGGTGTAGGTCACGGGCACCTCCGGGTGCGGGTCGCGTGGGGGTCGTGTGCGTTCTGTACCCCGGCAGTGTCCCCCGTCGGGACGACGCGTGCGGTCCACCGCAGGACGGACCCGGCGGTTCAACTCCAGCGGTAGGTGCTGGCCGAGTCGAACCAGCGGCTCGACGCCGGCACGTACAGCAGCGCGGTCGCGGCCAGCCCGAGCAGCAGCATCACCCCCGCCTGGACCTGCAGGGCGAGGGTGTTGGCCACGCCCGAACCCATGGCCCAGCCGAGCAGGCACAGCACGCCCACCAGGCAGGAGGTGGTGGCCACGTCGCGGGCCGGCCCGATGCCGCGCCACACCATCGCCGCGGTCCCCGCCCAGAGCGTGGCGGCGCCGAGGGCCAGGATCACCGTGGTGCCGTTGAGCACGCGCCGCGCGTCCTCGATGCTGCCTCGGTCCATGTCCACGCGGGACGCCTCGAGGGCACGCCCGAAGTCGCCCTCGAGGTCGGCGGCCTGCGCCAGCCCGGCATCGGACACCCACCACCCCTGGGTGGCGCCGAGGCCCCAGACGGCGGCGGAGAGCAGGCCCATGACCATGAGGAGCACGGAGGCGGTGACGGTGCCCGGGCGCTCGGTGGCCGGACGCATCAGGGTCATGGCGGGATCCTCCCCACCCGGGGGCCCGCCCCTCGCGGGCCACGGTCCCGAAACCTTAGCCGGTCGGGGGATACTTTCACCATGAGTGACGCGTCCCTCCTGCCCGATGCCGCCGCCGGGGCGGGCCTGCTGCTCGCCGCCGTCTACGGCACCAGCGGCCTGACCAAGCTCCGCGACGTCCAGAGCACCGAGAGCGCCTTCCACCAGCTGCGCCTGCCGCACTGGATGGTGCGGATGCAAGGCCCCCGCCTGCTCGGGCCGGGGGAGGTCGTCCTGGCCCTGGCCCTGCTGCTCCTCCCCTCCCCCTGGTACGGGGTGGCCGCCGTGGCCACGCTGCTGCTGGGGCTGCTCTACACGGTGCTCGTGGTGCGGGCCCTGGGCTTCGACGTCCCCGTCACGTGCGGGTGCTTCGGCAAGCTCGGCCAGGGCACCATCACGCGGGCCACGGTGGTGCGCAACCTCGTGCTCGTGGCCCTGGGGCTGGTGACCGTGGTGGACGCGTTCCGGGGCGGCAGCATCGTCGGCCGCCTGCTGGACGGGCCGTCGCTGTGGTGGTGGATCCCGGTGCTGGCCGCCGGCGTGGCCCTCACCTGGCTCATCGGCGGGGGTGCCGAGGGCACCGCCACTGCCGAGACCCGCCCGGCAGCGGCGGGCGCCCCCCACGATGCCGGCGCCGTGGTCACCACGGACGAGGTCGAGGAGCTCGACTACGTGCGCACCCCCATCCCCTTCGTCCAGGTGACGGGCGACGACGGCCCGCTGCGGCTGCGCGAGATCTCCCAGAGGAAGGCCTGGCTCGTGCTCTGGGTGAGCCTGGGGTGCGGCAGCTGCATGGAGGCTCTGGCTCGCGCCGAGGAGTTCGCCCGGGAGTTCGAGCACGTGGGGGTGCTCGTGGTCACCACCACGCCGAGCGCCCCGGACGACCCGCTGCGCCCGTCGGGTGTGACGGTCGGCTACGACGAGGGCCAGCAGATGCGCCTCATGTTCGCCCTGCAGGCCACGCCCTCGGCGTTGCTGCTGGGTGCCGACGGCCTGATGGCCGGTGGCCCGGTGGCCGGGGGTGTCGCAGTGACCACCTTCATCGAGGAAGTGGCGACCGAACTGCGGGAGGCCGCCGGCGGGGCGCAGGACCCCGCCGACGGCTGAGCCTCCCGCGCGGGGCTCACTCGGCCGGGATGACCGTGCCGGCGTACTTGTCCTTGATGAACTTCTTGGTCTCGTCGCTGCGCAACAGCTCGGCCAGCTTCGTGAGCTGCTCGTTCTCCGCGTCCTCGCTGCGCACCACGAGCAGGTTGGCGTAGGGGTTGCCCTCCGCCTTCTCCAGGGCCAGCGAGTCGTCCACCGGGGAGAGGTCGGCCTCGATGGCGTAGTTGCCGTTGATGACGGCGGCGTCCACGTCACCGAGCGAGCGGGGCAGCTGCGCGGCCTCGAGCTCCACGACCTCCGGTCCGCCGTCCTTGACGTCGGCCACGGTGGGCGCGATGTCGCCGGTGTCCTCCAGCTCGAGCACGCCGTGCTCGGCGAGCAGCTTGAGCGCACGACCGGCGTTGGACGGGTCGTTGGGGATGGCCACCTTGCTGTCGCCGGAGAGCTCCTTGAGGTCCTTCACCGTCTCGGAGTAGACGCCCAGCGGCTCCAGGTGCACCGCGCCCAGGCTCACGAAGTCGTACCCGGCGGCCTTCTTCTGCTCGTCCAGGTAGGGCTGGTGCTGGAAGTAGTTGGCGTCCAGGTCACCGGCATCCAGGGCCGCGTTGGGCTGCACGTAGTCGGTGAACTCCACGACCTCGATGTCCAGGCCGGCCTCCTGGGCCAGGTTCTCCTTGACGAAGGTGAGGATCTCGCCGTGCGGCACGGGGTTGACGCCGACCTTCAGCGTCTTGCTATCCCCGCCGGAGGCGGAGCCGCCGGTGCTCTCGTCGCCGCCGCAGGCGGCCAGGGTGGCCGATGCGGTGAGGCCGGCGGCGAGGGCGAGGAGGGTGCGGCGGGTGGGACGGACGGTGCTCATGGGGATCTCCTGTGGGGTGGGATGGGGTGGG
>NZ_KV824269.1:0-2462 GCF_001816045.1 Kytococcus sp. HMSC28H12 | reverse complement strand
CGCCCCCGGCCGCGCGGCCGGGGGCGTGCTCGTGGTGCGCGGTGCGTCGCGCGTCAGGCGGTCGGGTAGTCGCGCTGCGCGGACCCGGTGTAGATCTGGCGCGGACGGCCGATCTTGGTGTGCGGGTCGTTGATCATCTCGCGGTACTGGGCGATCCAGCCCGGCAGGCGCCCGATGGCGAAGAGCACCGTGAACATGTCGGTCGGGAAGCCCATGGCCTGGTAGATGAGGCCGGTGTAGAAGTCCACGTTCGGGTACAGCTTGCGCTGCACGAAGTACTCGTCCTCGAGGGCGACCTTCTCCAGCTGCATGGCGATCTCGAGCTGCTCGTCGCCGGCTCCCAGGTGCTCCAGCACCTCGTCGGCGGTCTTCTTGACGATGGCCGCGCGCGGGTCGTAGTTCTTGTAGACACGGTGGCCGAAGCCCATGAGCTTGACCCCGTCCTCCTTGTTCTTGACCTTGCGGACGAACTCGTCCACGCCGCCCTCGGACTTCTGGATGCCCTCGAGCATCTCCAGCACGGCCTGGTTGGCGCCACCGTGCAGCGGACCCCACAGGGCCTGCACGCCGGCGGAGACCGACCCGTAGAGGTTGGTGTTGGCCGAGCCCACCAGGCGCACCGTGGAGGTGGAGCAGTTCTGCTCGTGGTCGGCGTGCAGCACGAAGAGCATGTCCAGCGCACGGACCATGCGCTCGTCGAGCTCGTAGTTGCCGTCGGCGTCCGCGAAGGTCATGCGGAGGAAGTTCTCCACCACCGTCAGGTCGGTGTCGGCCTGCATCGGGCCGAGGCCCTGACGGTTGCGGTAGGCGTTGGCGGCCAGCACCGGCACCTGGCCCATGAGGCGGCGGGCGGCGTTCTCCAGCTGCTCGGGGTCGAAGGGGTCCAGGTTCTCGGTGTCGTAGGTGCACAGCGCCGAGATGGCCGAGGAGAGCACCGGCATCGGGTGGGCGTCGGTGGGGAAGGAGTGGAAGAAGTCCTTCATGCCCTCGGGCATGACCGCCTTGGCGCGCACGTCGCGGCGGAAGGTGTCCAGCTCCTCGGCGGACGGCAGCTCGCCGTCCATGAGCAGCTTGGCGACCTCCATGAACTCGGACTTCTCGGCCAGCTGCTCGATGGGGTACCCGCGGTAGCGCAGGATGCCCTCGTCGCCGTCGATGAAGGTGATGGCCGACGAGCAGGAGGCGGTGTTCACGAAGCCCACGTCGAGCGTGACGTTGCCGGTCTCCTTGCGCAGGGCGGAGATGTCGTAGCCGTTGTCGCCCTCGACGGACTCGACGAAGGGGAACTCCAGGGTCGTGCCCTCGTGGGTGAAGGTGGCGGGTGCCTTGTCGGCGGTCATGGTCTTCCTCTCGGCGGGCCGGCCTGTGGCCAGCAGTCAGAACGGGTGGCACCGCGCAGCGGCGCCCGTCGCGTCAGGTCAGTGGTCGCCCTGGGGCGGCAGGGCGGAGACCACCGGGTGGTCCTTGGGGATCACGCCCATCTTGGCAGCGCCTCCGGGGGCACCGAGGTCGTCGAAGAACTCGACGTTCGCCTTGTAGTAGTCGGCCCACTCGTCGGGCAGGTCGTCCTCGTAGTAGATGGCCTCCACAGGGCAGACCGGCTCGCACGCACCACAGTCCACGCACTCGTCGGGGTGGATGTAGAGCGACCGCTCCCCCTCGTAGATGCAGTCGACGGGGCACTCGTCGATGCAGGCCTTGTCCTTGACGTCGACACACGGCAAGGCGATGACGTAGGTCACGCTTTCTTCCTCCTGGCAGCTCGGCACGGCGGGCACGCAGGCCACC
The DNA here is from genome assembly GCF_001816045.1 of Kytococcus sp. HMSC28H12. Classification (NCBI taxonomy): domain Bacteria; kingdom Bacillati; phylum Actinomycetota; class Actinomycetes; order Micrococcales; family Kytococcaceae; genus Kytococcus; species Kytococcus sp. HMSC28H12. The sequence goes on along the minus strand of NZ_KV824269.1, from coordinate 674 downwards.
TCCGGCCCTTCATCTTAAGTGCACTCGCACCGGCCCACCGCCCACGGGGGCCCACGCCACTCAGCCGGCGGACGCCGAGGGCCCTGCCCCCGGCTCCCCGGAGGGCGAGGACGACGGGCTCGGCGACGCCCCACCCTCGGGGCGCCCGTCCTGCTCTGCGGCCTCCTGTTCGGCCTGCTGGTCGGCCCGTGCCTCGCGCTCGGCCCGGTCCCGGGCGTCCTGCGCCTTGTCGGCCTTCCGCTCCGAGAAGGGGCGGTAGTCCCACGAGGGCGGCACGGTGGACCCGGAGAACTCGGGCGAGGCCGGGTTGGTGCACCACACCTCGTCACTGGGCTCGTAGTGCGTGTCCACCGTCTCGGTGCGCGCCGGGCCGTCGAAGCCCTGCACCGGCTCCAGGCGGCGCTCCACGGTGACGTCGAAGCCCTTCACCCCGTGCTGGCTGATGCAGGTGGAGCTGTTGCTCCAGTACTTCCGGGGCTCCACCACGTGCTGGCGCTCCCGGGTGGTCGACTCCACGTCGTACTGCCTCACGCCGTACAGGGTGAGGGTCAGGTCCTGCCCCTCCACCCGGGTCCGCAGCAGCACCGGGGCCGGGGTGTCGTTGGTCCACCGGTTGTCGATGGAGGGGTACCACAGGGTGGCCTCGCGCCCCTCGGGGTAGCGGGCGATGTAGT
>NZ_KV824268.1:0-11666 GCF_001816045.1 Kytococcus sp. HMSC28H12 | reverse complement strand
GGGCCCGGACTCCCGGGCCCGCCCTCGGCGGTCCTGCGTCTCCCCCCTCGGTACGAGGGCGTGCACCCCCGTCAGGCCCGCACGGCCTCCCACGCGCGGCGCAGCAGCGCCTCGTCGGGGGCGTCGAGGGTGGCCGGACGGCAGACCTCCTCAAGTACCACAAAGCGCAGGGCGCCGGCGCGGGCCTTCTTGTCGCCCGCCATCGCCACGCGCACCTCCTCCCACGTGGCGCTCCCCTGGTAGCGCGTGGGCAGGCCGACCGACGTCAGCAGGCCGCGCACCTCGTCGGTGCCGGGCCACAGGTCGTGCTCCTGGCCCAGCGCGGTGGCGAAGACCATGCCGACGGCCACCGCGTCGCCGTGGCGCAGGGCGAAGCCCTCCACCTTCTCCAGCGCGTGGCCGAGGGTGTGGCCGAAGTTCAGGAACTCGCGCACCCCGGCCTCGCGGGTGTCGGCGGCCACGGCCCGGGCCTTGACGCGCAGCGCCCGGTGGACGAGCTCGGCGAGGAAGGGCCACTCACGCGGGTCGGCCGAGTGCTCGGCGCCTGCACGGACCCGGTCCAGGATCTGCCAGCCGTCCACCTCCTCGAGGTCGATGTACCCGCACTTGACCACCTCGGCCAATCCGGCGCGGACGTCCTGGACGGGCAGGCCGGCCAGCAGGTCCAGGTCGCACACCACGGCCCGCGGCTGGTGGAAGGCGCCGACGAGGTTCTTGCCCGCGGAGGTGTTGATGCCGGTCTTGCCGCCCACCGAGGCGTCCACCATGGCCAGCAGCGTGGTGGGCACGTGCACCACGTCCACGCCCCGCATCCACGTGGCTGCGGCGAAGCCGGTGACGTCCGTGCACGCTCCCCCGCCCACGGCCACGAGGAGCCCGCCACGGTCCAGCCCGGCCGCCGCGCACGCCTCCCAGATACCGGCCACACCCTCGAGTCGCTTGCCCGCCTCGGCCGCCTCGATGCCGTGCACGTGCACCGGCGTGCCCGCGGCCTCCAGCACCGCGCGCACCCGCTCCACGACCGGCTCCAGACCCGGCTGGTGCACCACGAGCGCCGCGGGCGGCACCGCCCCGGTGGCCGGCAGGAGCAACGCGAGGTCGTCCAGCACCCCGTGGCCGATGGTCACCGGGTAGGCGTCACCGCCCTCGGAGGTGCTCACGGCCACGCGCAGCCCGCTGCGGGGGCCGAGGGGCCACCGGTCGGCGACGTCCTCGTCCCGCGTGCGCTCGGCCACGATGCGGGCCACCTCGTGCGGCGGCCGCCCCGTGGTCTCGACCACCTGCGTGGCGAGCTCCGCCCAAGTGGACTCCCGCTGCGCCGCGAGCTGCTGCCACCGCGCGAGGGCGTCGTCCCCGGCCAGGAGCGGCCGGTCGCCGCCGGCGAGGCGCTCGGCCACGGCCTCGGCACCGACCTGGAGCCAGACCACGTGCCCGCCGTCGGCGGCGAACCGGCGCAGCTCCTCGGCCACGCGGGGCGTCATGACCGCCCCTCCCCCGAGGGCCACGACCCGCCCCGGTGCGGCGGAGAACCCGGTGCCACGCACGGCGTCCTGGACCGCCTGCGCCTCGAGCTCGCGGAAGTGGGTCTCACCCCGGGTCGCGAAGAGCTCGGCCACCGTGCACCCTGCCCGCTGCTCCACGAGGGCGTCGGTATCGACCACCTCGGAGGAGCCGTCCTCGCAGAGCAAGGCCGCCACGGTCGTCTTCCCGCTGCCGGGTGGGCCCACGAGCACCACGTCGGCCGGCGTGGGGACGCGGCGCCCGGGCAGCGCCGGGGTCACGCCGCCCCGCCGGTGGAGGCGGTGCGCGCCCGGTAGTGCGCGAGGGCCGCGCGGGTGTCGTCCAGGTGGTCGCCGCCGAACTTCTCCAGCACGGCCCGCAGCAGCACCAGGGCCACCTCGGCCTCGGCCACGATGCCGGCGGCAGGCACCGCGCACACGTCGGAGCGCTGGTGGTGGGCCGTCGCGGCCTCGCCGGTGGCCACGTCCACGGTGCGCAGGGCGCGCGGCACGGTGCTGATGGGCTTCATCGCGGCGCGGACCCGCAGCAGCTCGCCGGTGGTCATGCCGCCCTCCAGACCGCCGGAGCGGTCGGTCACGCGCCGCACGCGGTCGCCCTCCCAGACCATCTCGTCGTGGGCCTGGCTGCCCGGGCGGTCGGCCACGTCGAAGCCGTCCCCGAACTCCACCCCCTTGATGGCCTGGATGGAGACGAGCGCACCCGCCAGTTGGGCGTCCAGGCGGCGGTCGCCGTGCACGTGGGAGCCCAGGCCCGACGGCAGGCCGTCCACGACCACCTCGACCACGCCGCCGAGCGTGTCGCCGGCCTTCTTCGCCTCGTCCACCCGCGCCACCATCGCCTCGGAAGCGTCCGGGTCGGCGCAGCGCACCGGGTCGGCGTCGATGCGCTCGCGCCCCTCGTCGGTGGTGAGCGCGGTCAGGGCCGCGCGGTCCGTGGCCCCCTCCGGCACGTGGACGCCACCCAGGGCCACCACGTGGCTGCCCACGCGGATGCCCAGCGACTCCAGAGCCTGCCGCGCCACCTCGCCGACCGCCACCCGGGCCGCCGTCTCGCGCGCGCTGGCGCGCTCCAGGACGGGGCGGGCCTCGTCGAGCCCGTACTTCTGCATGCCCGCCAGGTCGGCGTGGCCCGGGCGCGGGCGCGTCAGGGGCCGGTTGCGGGCCACCTCGCGCTCGTCACCCTTGCCGGCGTCCACCTGCAGGGCGGCGGGGTCCACCGGGTCGGCGGACATGACCGCCTCCCACTTGGGCCACTCGGTGTTGTCGATGAGGACGGCCACCGGCGAGCCCATGGTCACCCCGTGGCGCACCCCGCCGATGAGGGTGACGCGGTCGGCCTCGAAGCTCATGCGGGCGCCGCGCCCGTAGCCCAGACGGCGACGGGCCAGCGCGCCGGCCAGGTCCTGCGTGGTCACCCCCACACCCGCGGGAACACCCTCCAGAACGCCCGTCAGCGCCTCACCGTGCGACTCCCCGGCCGTCAACCACCTCAGCATGGTCACAGCCTATGCAGTCGCCGCAGCTCCTCCGGCAGCAGGGACGCGGTGTCCGCCACACCCGGACGCCGACCCGTCATGAGCTCCACCTGGTCCACGGCCTGCTCCACGAGCATGTGCAGGCCGCTCACCACCGTCGCCCCCGCGCGCTCGGCCGCCGCCGCCCACGGGTGCGGCCAGTCGGCGTACTGCGCGTCCACCCACACCAGGGCGGGGTCGGCCGTGCCGCGGGCCTGCTCCCCCGGAGCCCACTCACCGACCGCGGGCAGCGCACCCCACGAGGTCGCGGGCAGCGTGCTCAGCACCAGCCGGGGCGAGCGCCCGGCGGCGATCTCCGCCAGGGCGCCGTCCAGCGGGACGGCCTCGTGGACCACGCCGAGCCGCTCGGCCAGGGCGCCGAGCTCGGGGCGGACCGTGGCCCGCACGCCCACCTGCAGGCTCCGCACCCCGGCTCCTTGGAGCGCCAGCAGCGCCGACCGGGCCGTGGCACCGGACCCGAGCAGCACCGCCTCGCGCACGGGATGCCCACCGGCCGCCCGGGCGAGCACGCGCTCCAGGGCCGGCACGTCGGTGTTGTCCGCCGCCCAGCCCTCGGGGCCCAGGACGAGCGTGTTCGCGCCACCGGCCAGCTCGGCGGTCTCGCTGGCGCCCGCCCCGCGGCGCCCGGCCTCCAGCGCCTCCTCCTTGAGCGGCATCGTCACTGAGAGCGCGGTGACACCGTCGCGAACCAGGGCCGGCAGCGCCTCGGCGAGTCGCCCGGCGGCGACCTCCACGCGGTCGTAACGGCCGCCGGTGAGCCCCAGCCCCTGCCAGGCGCCCCGGTGCAGCGCCGGGGAGAGCGAGTGCGCCACCGGCGAGCCGACGACCACGGCGTGCGGCGCGGTGCCGGCCGACTGGGCCCCGGTCAGCACCGGCCCTCGTTCTGCTGGCACCAGCGGTTGAACATCGCCACGTACCGCTGATGCTCGGCGAAGGTGCGCGAGAACTTGGTCTCCCCGGTGATCGGGTTGACCGTCGCGAAGTACAGGTAGTCGGTGCTGTCGGGCTCCACCGCCGCCTGGATGGCCGCGCGCCCCGGGCTGTTGATGGGGCCCGGCGGCAGGCCCTCGTGCACGTAGGTGTTGTACGGGCTGTCGGACTTCCGCTGTTCCGTGGTGGTGCCGGCCCGGCCGCGCTGCTGGTGGACGAAGTGCACGGTGGAGTCCATGCCCAGCTTCATGTGCTGCTCCAGGCGGTTCTGCACCACCGAGGACACCTTGCCGCGGTCGGCCTGGCCGCTGCTCTCGCCCTCCACGATGGAGGCGATCGTCAGCGTCCGCTGCCAGTCCTTGCGGGGCACCTCCTCGCGCTCCAGCTCCTTCTGCGCCTGCTCCACCATCTTGCGCACCTGGGTGCGGGCGTCGTCGTCGATGTCGAAGTTGTAGGTGGACGGGAAGAGCCAGCCCTCCAGCTCGCCCTTGGCCTCCGGCGGCAGCCCGACGTCCTGGGGCTTCAGCGCGTCGTAGTCCTCGCGCGGCACACCGGTGCCCTTGGCCAGGCGGTCGAAGACCTCGGACTTCCACTGCCCCTCGGGCACGGTCACCTTGTCGACGCGCAGGTTGCGCTCGTCGAGCAGTGCCTCGATGGCGGCCACCGAGCTCATCTCCTCCTTGAGCACGTAGGTGCCCGGTTGCAGGCGCTCGATGCGGGGCTCCAGGCGGGCCAGCTCGTTGAACGACTCCGCGGAGGCCACGACCCCTTCGTCCTCGAGGACCTGGCCCACGGAGAAGCCGGTGGACCCCTCGGGCACCTTGACGGTGCGCTCCCCGTGGCCCTCCCCCTCGTAGTCGGGATAGCTGCCCAGGTCGGGCACGGCCAGCGTGGAGAGCACCGGGGAGAGCGTGTCCCAGGTGAGGGCCGAACCCACGCCGGTCAGTGCGAGGGCGCCGGCCACCACGGCCGCGACCTGCCGACGGGGCGGGCGCGGCGGGGCGGTGCGGGGCATCCTGCTGCGACTCGTGGGGGTCATCGCGTCTCCCTGGTCCTCACGTGCTCTGCTTGCTGCGGCGGCGCGGCTTGCGGCCCGCCACCGGCTCTCCGACGGCGCTCCCCCGGCGCCATGCGTCCAGTGCCCCCTGCAGGATCTCCACGGCCGCCGCCTGGTCGATGCGGGTGCGCTGCTCGCGCTGCCGCACCCCGGACTCCCGCATGGCGCGGGAGGCCGCCACCGTGCTCATCCGTTCGTCCACGAGCCAGACGCGCACGTCCGGCCCGAGGGCCCGGGCGAGGTGGCCGGCCCAGCGGCGTGCCTCGGCGGCCGAGGTGCTCTCGTGCCCGTCGAGGTGGCGGGGCAGGCCCACGACCACGCCGGTGGAGGCGGACTCCTCGCGCACGAGGTCGACCACCTCCTGCAGTGCGGTGTCCCCCTCGTCCACGGGCACGGTCCGCACCGGACTGGCCAGCAGGCCCTCCCGGTCGGCCCGGGCCAGGCCCACCCGCGCCATGCCGACGTCGACGCCCCACACCACGCCGGGCAGGGGGGACTCCCCCGCGTCCGGCGTGGTGTGGGTGGTGGTCACGGCGGTGCTCAGAGCGCGCCCACGGCGGTGCGCACGGCCGCCAGCGCCTCGCCCGCCCTGGTGTTGTCCTGACCGCCGCCCTGCGCGAGGTCGTCCTTGCCGCCACCGCCGCCGCCGAGGGCGGAGGCCGCGACCTTGACCAGCGCACCGGCCTTCACCCCGGCATCGCGGGCGGCCTGCGTGGTGGCCACGACCACCACGGGCTTGTCCCCGGCGGTGCTCACCAGGGCCACGGCCGCGGCGGTCTCGCCAAGCTTCTGGCGCACGTCCTGCGCGATGCCGCGCAGCTCGCCGCCATCCACCTCGGCCAGCTCGGCGAGCACCAGCTGCACACCGCCCACCTGCTCGGCGGTGTCGGCCAGGCCCGCGGTGGCGCCCTTGGCCTGCTCGCGCTTCATCTGCTGGATCTCGCGCTCGGCCTCCTTGAGACGGGCCACCAGCTGGGACACGCGGTCCTTGAGCTCGGTGGGCTGCACACCGGCGATGCCGGAGAGCTCGGCCACGAGCGCCCGCTCGGTGGCCAGGTGGCGCAGCGCGTTGACGCCCACGAAGGCCTCGAGGCGGCGCACGCCGGAGCCCACGGAGGACTCACCGGTGAGGGTCAGGGCACCGATCTGGCTCGAGTGCTGCACGTGGGTGCCACCGCAGAGCTCGCGGGACCACGGGCCACCGATCTCGATGACGCGCACGTCCTCGTCGTAGGTCTCGCCGAAGAGCGCCAGGGCGCCCCACTCCCGGGCCTCCGGCAGCGTCATCCAATGCGCGCTCACCGGCAGGTCGTCGCGCACCGCGAGGTTGGCCACCTCCTCCAGCTCGCTGCGGGTGGCGGCGTCCAGGGCCTGGTTCCACGCGAAGTCCAGGCGCAGGTAGCCGGGCTTGTTGTAGGAGCCGGACTGCAGCGCCGACGGGCCGAGCACCTGCCGCAGGGCGGCGTGGACCACGTGCGTGCCGGAGTGGGCCTGGGCGGCCTCGAGGCGCCAGGTGGGGTCCACCTCGGCGCGCGCGTCGGCGCCCTCGGTCACCTCGCCGGAGAGCACCTTCACGGTGTGGGCCACGAGCCCCTTGACCGGGCGCTGCACGTCGGTCACCTGCAGGCGCGCACCGTCGAGGGTGATGACGCCGGCGTCGGCGGTCTGGCCACCGGACTCGGCGTAGAAGCTCGTGGCGTCCAGCACCACCTGGCCGACCTGGCCCTCGGACAGCGTCGGTACCCGCTCGCCCTCGCGCACCAGGCCCACCACGCGGCCGTCGGTGGCCAGCTCGGTGTAGGCGCGCCAGTCGGTGGCGCCCAGCTCGCGCAGCTCGCGCCACACCTCGGTGTTGGCGTGCCCGGACTTCTTGGCCTTGGCGTCGGCCTTGGCGCGGGCACGCTGCTCGGCCATGAGCCCGCGGAAGCCCTCCTCGTCCACCGTCAGGCCCTGCTCGGCGGCCATCTCCAGGGTGAGGTCGATCGGGAAGCCGTAGGTGTCGTGCAGCGCGAAGGCCTTCTCGCCGGGGAAGACCTTCTGGCCGGCACCCTTGGTCTGCTCGGCGGCGGTGTCGAAGATGTTCGTGCCGGCCTCCAGCGTGCGGCGGAAGGCCTCCTCCTCGGCGTAGGCGATGCGGCTGATGCGCTCGAAGTCGCTGCGCAGTTCCGGGTAGGACTTGCTCATCTGCTCCATCGAGACCGGCAGCAGCTCGGGCAGGCAGGGGCCCTGCACGCCGAGCAGGCGCATGGAGCGCACCGCGCGGCGCAGCAGGCGGCGCAGCACGTAGCCGCGACCCTCGTTGCCGGGCGTCACGCCGTCTCCGATGAGCATGAGCGAGGAACGCACGTGGTCGGCCACCACGCGGAAGCGCACGTCGTCGCCCTCGGCGTCGCCGTAGCCCTTGCCGCTGAGCTCCTCGGCCCGCTCGATGACGGGGTACACCTCGTCGATCTCGTAGAGGTTGTCCACGCCCTGCAGCAGGTAGGCCACGCGCTCCAGGCCCAGGCCCGTGTCGATGTTCTTCGACGGCAGCGGCTCCACCACGGTGAACTCGGCCTTGGAGCGCACGTCGGTGATCATCTCGGTCTGGAACACCAGGTTCCAGATCTCCAGGAAGCGGTCCTCGTCGGCCTCCGGGCCGCCGTCCGCGCCGTACTCCGGGCCGCGGTCCACGTAGATCTCCGAGCAGGGGCCACCGGGGCCCTCGACGCCCATGTGCCAGTAGTTGTCGTCGAGCCCGCGGCCCTGGATGCGCTCGCGCGGCACGCCGACGCCCAGCCAGTACTCGATCGTCTCGGTGTCGCCCTCCGGGTAGTCCGGGTGGAAGCCGGCGCCCAGCACCGTCACCCAGATGTCCGCCGGGTCGAAGCCCAGACCGCCCTCCTGCTGGGGACCGGTCACCAGGCTCCAGGCCAGCTCGATGGCCTCCTTCTTGAAGTACTCGCCGAAGGAGAAGTTGCCGCACATCTGGAAGAAGGTGCCGTGGCGGGTGGTCTTGCCGACCTCCTCGATGTCACCGGTGCGCACGCACTTCTGCACGCTGGTGGCGCATCCCCACGGCGGGGTCTGCTGCCCCAGGAAGTAGGGCTTGAAGGGCACCATGCCGGCGTTGACGAAGAGCAGGTTCGGGTCGTCGAACAGCAACGGGGCGCTGGGCACCACGGCGTGGCCCGTCCCCTCGAAGTGGGCGAGCCACCGGCGGCGGATCTCAGCGGTTTCCATCGCAACTCCTGATGATGTGGACGATCCAGGTTCGGGTGCGGCGCCGGGCGCCGCGGGCGCCGTGCCCGGTCGCCCCGGGCACACGCCTGCACCGCCGACCGGCACGGTCGACGGTGCAGGATATCGCGTGGGGCTCAGGCCACCTCGGTGGAGATCACGCGGCTCTCCGGGAAGTGGCAGGCGATGCGGTGCTGCGGGTCCGTGGCGCTCGGGTCGAGCTCCGGGCGGTCGGTGGCGCACACCTCCTGGGCCTTCCAGCAGCGGGTGCGGAAGGTGCAGCCGCTCGGCGGGTCGATCGGGCTGGGCACGTCGCCCTCGAGGCGGATCCGCTCCTGCCTGGCCATGCCGCGCACCACGTTGATGTCCGGCGCGGCCGAGAGCAGCGCCTGGGTGTAGGGGTGCTGCGGGTTGCCGTAGATCTGCTCCCGGTCACCGATCTCGGCGATGCGGCCCAGGTACATCACGGCCACGCGGTCGCAGAAGTGCCGCACGACGCCCAGGTCGTGGGCCACGAACACGAAGGCCAGGTTGAACTCCCGGCGCAGCCGGTCCATGAGGTTCATCACCTGCGCCTGGATGGACACGTCGAGCGCCGAGACGGGCTCGTCGGCCACGATCACCTTGGGCTCCACCGCCAGCGCACGGGCGATGCCGATGCGCTGGCGCTGGCCACCGGAGAACTCGTTGGGGTACCGGTTGATGTGCTCGGGGTTGAGGCCCACCAGCTCCAGCAGCTCCTGCACCCGGCCCTTGACCTGCTTCTCCGGCATGAGCTTGTGCACCCGGATGGGCGTGGCGATGATGTTGCCCACCGTGTAGCGGGGGTTCAGCGACGCGTACGGGTCCTGGAAGATCATCTGGATGTCGCGGCGCAGCGGGCGCAGCCGACCCTCGGAGTACTGCGCGATGTCGTGGCCCTCGAACATGATCGACCCGGAGGTCGGCTTCTCCAGGCGGGTCACGAGCCGGCCGGTGGTCGTCTTGCCGCAGCCGGACTCCCCCACCAGGCCGAGCGTCTCGCCGGCGGCCAGGTCGAAGCTCACGCCGTCCACGGCCTTGACCGTCTTCTTGGTGGGCAGCAGGCCGTTGTACTCGGTGATCGGGAAGTGCTTGACCAGGTCGGTGACCTGCAGGAGGACCTCGCGGTCGGCCGTGGCCTGGCGCGGGTGCACGATCGTGTCGTCGAGGCGGGTGCTCATCGCAGGGTCTCCTGGCTCGTCGGGGTCGGCTCACCGGGCACGAGGCCGAGGGCCGAGAGGTGGCAGCGCACGAGGCGGTTCTCGGTGCCGGGGGGCGCGGAGAGGCCGGGCACCTCGGTGCGGCACAGGTCGTCGGGCACCTGCGCGGCGAACTCGCAGCGTGGGTGGAACGAGCAGCCGCTGGGCAGCTTGGTCAGGCTGGGCGGCGCGCCCTTGATCGGCTTGAGCTCCTCGCCCAGCGTCTCGCTGATGCTGGGCACCGAGCCGAGCAGGCCGCGGGTGTAGGGGTGGCGCGGGTCGGAGAGCACCTGGTGGGTCTCGCCGCGCTCCACACCGCGGCCGGCGTACATCACCAGCGTGTCGTGGGCCACCTCGGCCACGACGGCCAGGTCGTGGGTGATGAGGATGATCGCCGAGCCGAACTCCTGCTGCAGGTCCTTGAGCAGGTCGAGAATGCCGGCCTGCACCGTCACGTCGAGGGCCGTGGTGGGCTCGTCGGCGATGAGCAGCTTGGGGTCGTTCACCAGACCGAGGGCGATCATGGCGCGCTGGCGCATACCGCCGGAGAACTCGAAGGGGTACTGCTTGGCGCGCTTCTGCGGGTTGGGGATGCCCACGCGGTCGAGCATCTCCACCGCGCGCGCCATCGCCTTGGACCGCGAGACGTTGTGGTGCACCCGGTAGGCCTCGATGATCTGGTCCCCCACCCGCTTGTAGGGGTGCAGCGAGGACTGCGCGTCCTGGAAGATCATCGAGGCGACGCTGCCGCGCACCTTGCGGAACTGCGACTGGGAGGCGCCCACCATCTCGCGGCCGTCGAGCTGGATCGACCCGGACATGCGCGTGCGCTTGGGGTCGTGCAGGCCCATCACGGCCATGGTGGAGACGGACTTGCCGGAGCCGGACTCGCCCACGATGGCGAGCGTGCGGCCCGGGTACACCTCGTAGTTGAGGCCGTTCACGGCGCGCACCAGACCGTCCTCGGTGGGGAAGGCCACCTTGAGGTCGCGCACGGACAGCAGCGGCTGCCCCAGTTCGGGGCGGTCGAACACCTCGTCGGGGTCGGCCGGGGTGGTGGGAAGGGTGGTCATGGGGAGGTCCTCGGTTCCGGGTCGGTGTGCCTGGGCGGTCACTGGAGGCGGACGCGCGGGTCGATGACGCCGTAGAGCAGGTCGACGATGAGGTTGCCCAGCGTCACCAGCACGGCTCCGACGATGACGGTGCCGGCGATGACCGGCAGGTCGTCGTGGCCGAACGACTCGATGGCCAGCTTGCCCATCCCGGGCAGGCCGAAGATCGTCTCGGTGAAGATCGCACCCATGAGCTCGGCGGAGACCGAGAGGCCCACCAGCGTCACGAACGGAGCGATGGCAGCGCGCAGGGCGTGCTTGTAGCTCACGGTGGTCTCGCTCAGGCCCTTGGCCCGGGCGGTGCGCACGTAGTCGGAGTTCTGCACGTCGATCATCGAGGCGCGCACGTAGCGGATGTAGGACGCCGACGCCCAGGTGCCGTAGAACAGCCACACACCGATGAGGCCGAGGAACCACGCCACCGGGTCCTTCCACGGTTCCACCCACGCCGAGCGGGGCACGATGCCGGTGAACACCATCGCGTAGAGGAAGAAGATCAGCGCGCACACGTAGTACGGGATCGAGCTGACGGTCTGGCTGAACCCGACGATGATCCGGTCGATGAAGGTGCCGCGGTACTTGGCGGCCACCACTCCGGCCACCAGGGCGATCACCACGTACACCACCATGCCGCCGAAGACCAGGGAGGCGGTCACGGGGAAGGCGGCGAGCACGAGGTCGGTCACGGGGGCGTTGCGGTAGTAGCTCCACCCCAGGCAGGGGGCCTCGCACACCTTGGTGAAGCCACCGTTGCTGATCTCACGACCCATGAAGATGCCACCGATGAAGTCCTTGAACTGCTGCTGCGGCGGCACATTCAGTCCGAGGGCCTCGGCGATCTGGTCGACGCGCTCGGGCGTGCACGAGGGCGACTCACCGCAGATGGCGCCGGCCGGGTCGCTGGGACCCAGGAAGAACACGACGAAGGTGATGAGGATGACCGTGAAGATCACGGCCGCCGAGATGGCCAGTCGGCGCAGGATGTAGACGAGCACCCGGGACTCCTGAGTGGTGGTGGGGTGTGGGCTGCTGGGTGGGTACCGGGCGGGTCACGCCCGGAGGGGGCGGTGGCG